>JABDGU010000005.1 GCA_013285905.1 Bacteroidota bacterium
TTTCCGCGTTTCTGCAAGAATTGGTTTGACGACAAATGCGAAAACGCCGTTACAAACCGAGGAGCAATTAGTTGCCAATATCCCCCGTGATCTGCTTGCTATAGCCCATCACTGGCTCATACTGCACGGGCGCTATATATGCGTGGCCCGCAGGCCTAAATGCGAAAAAATGCGGGCTAAAGCCCGCATGTAAATTTTTTCAAACCGATATGAAATATATTGTTGAAGAGGCGTAGTAAAATTATCCCGAAGATCAATTTCATTAAGTTAAGCAAAAAGTCCGAAGGACTGGTATGATTGTAGCAAAAACATAAGAGTGAAATGCTGGAAAACCCCGGAGGGGTGACATTATTCGGACGCAACAATTGTTCTTAATTTAATCACACCGTCGTCCTGCGAGTCTCTGCGTTAATAAGTCTGCGAACTCTCAACTACCAATACTGGATAAAATCTTTCTGGTAATCTTCCCACTTCTTGGTTTTGTAGATATTCTCACCAAAAAACTTCAATATCATTTCCATCGTTTTAACTTCCTGGTAGCCTGGAACAGGAACAGGATTTTGAAAACGCTCTTCCATAAATATCGCCGTTGGATAAGACAATTGTCCGTGCATCCACTCCGATGCAAGATTATTCGCTCTTAAATTAGGATCGAAATAATAGTATTTACTCATAAACCTGATCGTATCCTTCCGTTCGGCATTAAACCTTACGCAATAGTATTTCTCGTTCATATACTTTATCACGTTCGGGTTCTGAAAGGTCGACGCATCCATTTTTTTGCACCATCCGCACCAGTCAGTGTACATATCAACATATACTTTACGTGGCTCCTGCCTCATTTTGCCTTGCACTTCATCCATGCTTATCCAATGTATCTCTGCAGATTCATCTGCGCTTTGGGCCACAACCTTCATTAAAGGGCTTATTGCCACTACAGCCAACAACACAAGTAATATACGTTTCATGTTTATGCACCTATTTTATGGCGACGAATTTACAATTATTCCATGTAGTTTTGGTAAATTACCACTCATTACATAAAAATTTAACGAATTCATGAAGATAGCAGTGGCTGTTACAGGGGCAAGCGGGGCTATTTATGCCAAAGTATTGCTGGAAAAACTAAGCCAATTGCAGGGGCAGGTGGAAGAAGTGGGCCTGGTATGGAGCGATAATGCATATACCGTTTGGCAGTATGAATTAGGCAATAAGGACTATGAAAATTTTCCTTTTAAAAATTGGGCTAAAAACGATTTTATGGCGCCCTTTGCTTCCGGCTCTTCGTCTTATGAGGCATTGCTGATCTGCCCCTGTAGCATGGGCACCCTGGGCAGAATAGCCAACGGCATCAGCAACGACCTCGTAAGCCGCGCGGCAGATGTGATGTTGAAAGAAAGGCGCAAACTAATATGCGTGGTAAGAGAAACGCCCTACAACCTCATACACCTTCGTAACATGACAACTGTAACAGAAGCAGGTGGTATAATCTGCCCCGCAACGCCATCTTTTTACAGCATGCCCAAAACGATAGAGGAAGCAGCATATACAGTGGTACACAGAATATTACAATTACTTGGCTTAAAAGTTGATGGATATAAATGGCAAGAGTAGTTTGATTTGTTGATAAGGTAATTGGTTAAATAGATAGTCCGTAGTATTGTCCCAATAGGGACAATATATTGGTAGAACAATAAAGTAAAGATACCACCCGTCCCGTATGGGACGGTATATTGATAGGTTAAAATGTTTTGTATTGAAACCAACCGAGAAAATAGCGCAAATACTTCTCCTCTTTAAAGGGGCTAAGGGGGTATTTGTGCTTTTTCTATTTCTTTTTGTATTAAATAGTTGTAAAAAACAATTACCACATTACAGCATTGATTCCGATTTGAAAACGGCCTTTAATTACCAACCTGGCACTTATTGGATATACAAGGATTCCCTTAGTGGCAGAATAGACAGTTTTTATGTTACGCAAAATGTATTTCAAGCCAATGTGCCGTCTGGTGATGTTACACAAGATGAAATAACAATAAATGTAGTTGAGAAAGATATCGATGCTAATTCGACGGGGGCAACATCAATCCTTTATTATCTATATGTGGGGGGAAATATGGTTTCAATTCAATATGCTCCTGATTCTCCTAGTCAAGGCGAATACATACTTTATAACCCATTTTTTACTTACCCTTTTCAACTTGGAGCATTTGTATGGAAATCCGGTTTCGCGGGTTCGAGTGATGAAAGTTATTGCATGCAAATATTCCCATCTTACACTCTAAATGGCCTGGTATTCTTAAATGTTGCCGAAATACCTCATGGTTCTTCTGGACCAGGTGGTTATTTGGATACCTTTTTTGTAAATGCCGATGTGCTTATTGCCAAGATGGACCTACATCATCCTTATGATTCGGTTGGGACAAAAGTATGGGAACTACAACGCTGGAATATTGTAAAATAGAAAACTTGAAACTAAATAAGAAAATAGAACAAATACTTTTCACCTTTAAAGGGGCTAGGACCTTGTTTGTGTGTTTTTTGTTATTTACAATAATCTTATTCAGTTGCAAAAAGACAACACCTGTTAATAAACCAATTGACCTTGATACAAAATCTCACTTCAATTTTCAATCAGGCACTTACTGGATATATAAAGATTCAATTACCGGTAGTATTGATAGTTTTTATGTAAATTCAAATATTTTCTCCTCAATACCTTATACCTATTTTCCGCCTAAAAATGGTCTCAATATTCCATTCCCAGGAACACTTGATCGTATTTCCATCGGGATTACTGACGCTAAAACAGGTTCCGTAGGAAATATGGATACTATCTCCTACCAACTGGATATTCAAACTAGTGCCGTTTATCTATACTACAAGCCCGGTCGCACAATGAATTATATTGTAAGCTGCCCTCTATTTACATATCCCTTTAATACCGGTACGTTTTCTGATCCTCTTATAAATGAGGAATCTGGTACAGCATATAGCTTAGAGCAACGTATTGATTCATTCACATATTGTCACCAAATTTTCCCTCAATATAATTTAGATGCACAAATTTTTTTAAATGTTGCGGAAATCTCTGTGCTTAATGATCAGGTAAATTGGTTTTATGTTAATGATAGTATAGGAATGATAAAAATGAGATTAAATTATCCTAATGATTTAAATCATCCTTATGATCCAATTGGAACAAAAGTCTGGGAACTACAACGCTGGCACATTGTAAAATAAGAGCAATCACAAATCATAAACCACGAAGTGTTCATTGAGGCAAATAAAAATTATCAACAACGAAATAATAAAGAATGTATTCGCAATCATTAGAAAGGCTTAGAACAATAATGGATGAACTCAGGGAGCAATGCCCCTGGGATAAAAAACAGACCCTGCAAACCCTGCGCCAGCAAACGCTTGAAGAAGTGTATGAGTTGGTTGACACGATATCCGAAAACGATTATAAAGGCCTGAAGGAAGAACTGGGCGACCTTTTACTGCACATCGTTTTTTATAGCAAAATTGGCGCAGAACAAAACCAGTTTACACTGGACGATGTGATAGAAGGGGTTTGCAACAAACTGGTGGCACGTCACCCGCATATATACAGCAACGTAAAAGTGGAAAATGATGATGATGTAAAACAGAACTGGGAAAAGCTGAAACTGAAAGAAGGTAAAAAATCGGTTTTAAGCGGCCTGCCGCCATCACTGCCGGCACTCATGAAAGCGCTCCGTTTACAAGGCAAAGCCAAGCAAGTGGGTTTTGAATGGGACCATGCCGAACAGGTAAAAGAAAAAGTGGATGAGGAAATAGCTGAATTATACGAAGCCGTTGCATCGGGCGACCAGGAGCATATAGAAGAAGAAATGGGCGATGTGCTTTTCGCACTCATCAATTATGCCCGTTTTGTGCATGTGGACCCTGAACAGGCTTTGGAGAAAACAAACAAAAAATTCATTCGCCGCTTTCAGCAAATGGAGGAAATGGCGCAACAACAAGGTAAAGCATTGCATGATATGAACCTCATGGAAATGGACGCCTTGTGGAACCAGGTAAAACAAAAGGAATAATATACATTGTTTAAACGCTATCCATATTGGGGTTGGCTGATACTCGGCATTTTATTGTGGAGCCTTACCGGCTACAGGTATTATCAGCACATCCGGGCCCTGCAGCCCGAAAATATGGCACGGGCAATTGCCGACGATCTCCACAACAGGGAAAAAGCTTTAAACATATTCACAAGTAAACAGGAAGTGCTTAAAAGCATTTTCTCAGATTCTTTGGAAAGCGAAGAACAGGAAAAATTGCTGCATCTTCCTTTTTACATCTTCATCTACCACAAAGACAGCCTCACTTTCTGGAACACAAATAATATCCAGCTCACTTGCAGTTCAGAGCCCGGAAAGATAAAATTCATTCGCAGGCAGCGGGGCATTTTTCTGCAGCAGTGCATCAGCCTGCCATTTATCGATAGCCAGAAAAAACTGGTTGCCGCTATCCCTATAGTAACCTTATACCCCCAGCAAAATGATTACCTGAAGTCACGCTTTATGGCCGCAGATAATATACCCATAGAAACACAGGTTTCCGCAGATTCTGTAAAAGGCAGTATAGCAGTAAGAAACACCAACGGCATACCCGTTTTTTATCTCAAATTTCCGCAGCACATCAATACCGGGCCCTGGGTACCCGATGGCATCTTAATTTGTTTACTGATAGCCGGCTTATTGGTCAGTATTTCCTGGATACAATTAACGATCATTTATTTTTCTAAAAGGTCTTATTTGATCGGTCTGCTGCTTACCTGCGCTATTGTCGCCATATTGAGATGCCTCATTTACATTTATGGTTTACCCTTCGGCATCGAGAACCTCCCTGTCTTCTCTCCAAGCCTCTATGCATCCAGTATATGGTTGCCCTCTTTAGGGGCCCTTATCATTAATACGGTTTGTGTATTGTGGCTGGTGGTTTTTATTGCACGTCACACTCCCTATAAAACATTTTTCAGCAACTTAAAGCCCGGCGCCCTGAAGAATATCTTGGCAGCGCTTTTTGCTATAGCTCTCGTTATTTACCTCTTTGCCTTTGTAAAAACCATTAGCAGCCTGGTTATCGATTCAAGCATTTCGTTTGATGTAAGCCATTTTTATTCTATCAACATCTATACGATACTTGGCTTGTTTGTTATCGTTGCCATAACGATCGTTTCCTGCCTCATTATATACCTTGTCAATACACAGCTTAGTGTTCTCACAACTAACAAATGGATCAAATACCTGCTCACGTCAGTTGTAGGCCTTGCATATGTTTTCCTTTACAGAAAAGATGGAAATTACTTTAACCTTACCCTGCTCGCATGGCTTATTTTATACATTGTACTACTGGATATTAAAAGGCTTAAGCTGGTTGCCGACCTCTTTACACCACACATGGTTTTTTGGGCGTTTTTCATTTGCGCATTCACCACAGGCATACTCCAGTATTTTATTGAGGTAAAAGAACACGAATCCCGGAAAATATTTGCAGGTCAATATATAGCGCCCGAAAGAGATAATGTCACCGAATATACTTTTAGTACCGTATCGGATAAAATAGAAAATGACAAGGTGGTCCGGAGCTTTTTCAGTAAAGCCACGGATGTTGCACGCAAAACGCTTAATGAGCGTTTTGATAGCGCCTATTTCAAGGGGTCTTTAAATAAATATCGGGCTGTGCTGTACTTTTTCGATAAGAACGAACATGGCCTTTTTAACAAAGACACAACCTCTTATCAAACACTTACAAACGAAATAAACGAATCAACACCTACGCCTTCCAATACACTCTATTATAAAGAACATATACTCGACGGGCACCATTACACGGCTTATATACCCATACAAAAAGACAGCCTCTCCGACCCTATGGGCTATGTTTTTATTGACCTCTCCCTCAAACGAACTGCTAATGAAACTGTTTATCCCGAACTGCTACAGGCGCCTGGCACAAAGCCAACTGTAAATGAAAACGAGTATGCTTATGCAGTCTATATAAACAGCCGCCTTATATCACAAACCAATAATTTCCCCTTCCCGGTTTATTTAAAAGACACCCTTCACTCTCGCGAATTCGGTTTCAATGAAAGGTCAAGCTATTCAGAATTGCTATATAAATACAGCGACAGGAAGACAGTAGTCCTGGTCCGTTATCATAACTATTGGTTCGAACTCACGACCCTGTTTTCCTACCTTTTTGGTATAGAAATCTCCGTTGCTGTACTCATATTATTGTACCAGTTATACCTGTCCTACTTCACAAGCACCGTATTTATAGGCAAGTTCATTAAACTCACTTTACGCAGGCGTGTACACTATTCTATGCTCATAGCTGTACTGCTTTCGTTTTGCCTTATTGGGATTGTCACCATTCTGTTTTTTAAAGATCAATACAACACTTCCAATAAAAACAAACTACAGTCTGCCATGCAGTTTGTTGAGCAGGCTGTACAGCAATATGTAAAACAGGAAAACCTTTTCCGCAAAGACAATAGACTTGATAGTACTAACCACAGCTTCAAATACTTTATTACCAATCTTGCCAGCAGCAGGCAAATAGACATTAATGTTTACAATGATAATGGGCGGCTTAATGTTGCGTCACAGGAAGACATTTACGATAAGCACCTGCTCACTCGCCTCATAAGGCCGGATGCATACTACCAGTTAACAACGCTTGGCAAATCAATTGTAATACAAGATGAAAAAATAGGCGCTTTATCATACCTCTCTTGCTATGTACCTGTCAGGGACGAACGAGGTATAACACTTGCCTACATCAATGTTCCATTCTTTTCCTCCCAGAAAGACTTGAATTTTCAGATATCAAATATCGTCGTAACCCTGATAAACTTATATGCCTTCATCTTCCTGGTTTCGGGGCTTTTCACCGTTCTTATCACCCGTTGGCTCACACGCACCCTTAATGTTATAATACAGCAGTTCGGCCGCCTGAACCTGCAGCGCAATGAAAGGATCACCTGGCCTTATGATGATGAGATAGGCTTGCTGGTTCGCGAATATAACAGCATGGTAAAAAAAGTGGAAGAAAATGCAATCCTGCTTGCGCAAAGCGAACGCGAAACGGCATGGCGCGAAATGGCAAGGCAGGTAGCCCACGAGATCAAGAATCCCCTCACGCCAATGAAACTGAATATTCAGTACCTGCAGCAGGCGCTTAAAAACAACCAGGTAAACATAAAAGAGTTGGTAGACAAAGTAGCTGACTCTCTTGTCGAGCAGATAGATAACTTATCTTACATAGCCTCCGAATTCTCGAACTTTGCTAAGATGCCCGAAGCTCGCCCGGAAAAGCTGGAACTTGGCGAACTCTTAGAACGCTGTGTGGAGTTACATTTTAACACGCAGAACATTGCCGTCAGCCTTAATACACAGGCAGAGAATTTGTTTGTGTATGCGGACCGCAGCCAATTGCTGCGGGTTTTCAATAACCTGCTGGAAAATGCAAAACAAGCCATCCCCGAAAACAGGCACGGCAATATAGAAGTACTCATAAAAAAGGAAAATGAGTATGCGGTAGTAACGGTTTCCGATAACGGCATCGGAATGAGCGAGGAAGTAGTTAAAAAAATATTCCACCCCTACTTCACCACAAAAACCTCAGGAACCGGACTGGGCCTGGCCATGACAAAAAAAATAATCGAATTCTGGAAAGGCGAAATTTGGTTTGATACTAAAGAAGATGAAGGCACAGTTTTCTCCATTCGTTTGCCTTTAGTAGATAATTAATCCCAATAAGCATTATACCAATTAGGCTTTAATAATAGTATCACATAGTAGCTCTGACCTTCAGGTCGGGATAGTTTAAAATGCCGCCACACGGGATTTAGCCAAATAGACATTAGAGTAGTTTAAATGTCAAATAGGTACTGTACACCTGTTGAAATTGGGCAACTTTTTATGTAAATATGTCAGCAGTCCATAGGACTGCAAGCTTTGTAGCCTAGTAACCAAATGTAAAACGCGCCACGTATGTGGCGCAACAATTCGCGGCGGCAGATTATATTATTGGCAAAACCCAACTCGAAAGAACCTTTGCGCCTCAGCGCCTTTGCGGTTAAACAATTCTCACCACACCTGCACTTCCCTTTCCAGGTTTATACCGAAGCGCTCCTTTACCGATTGCATTATTTCCCCCGACAGCGCCCATATCTCTTCACCGCTTGCCTTTCCATAATTTACAATTACCAATGCCTGTTTTTCATGCACGCCCGTATCGCCTTTTCTATATCCTTTCCAACCGCACTGTTCTATCAGCCAGCCAGCCGGCACCTTCATCATTGTTTCACTAAAAGGATAGCAGGGAATACCCGGGTAATTGGTCTGTAGCATTTCAAAATGCTCTGTGGAGATGGCCGGGTTTTTAAAGAAACTGCCCGCATTCCCTATTTTTTTTGGGTCCGGAAGTTTACTACTGCGGATAGCTATAACAGCATCCGCGATCGCTTTAATAGAAAGCTCTGCAATATTCATCCTTTCCAGTTCATGCTGTATGGGCCCGTAAGCAGTATGAAATGTCGGCTTCTTATTTAATTTAAAAATTACAGAGCTAATAAATATTTTATCCTTTAAGCGGCCTTTAAAAATGCTGTCCCTATACCCGAAATTACAATCAGCATTTGTGTAATCAATAAAGGCTCTTTCCTCCCAATGCCACCCAGTTACACTCTCTATCGTTTCTTTTGCTTCTACACCATAAGCGCCTATATTCTGTATAGGTGCAGCACCCACCGTACCCGGTATCAGTGCCAGGTTCTCTATACCAGCCCATCCATTGCTTATGGCATACATCACCAGCTTATGCCAGATCTCGCCTGCTTCTACTCTTAGCCAGACGTGCTCACTGTCTTCTTTCTCAATAACTATCCCTTTCAATTTATTATGTACAACCAGGCCGCTCACAGCCTTGCTTAGCAATATATTACTCCCCCCTCCCAATGCGTGTACCTGCTTCGGTAAGGCCGCATCATTCGCAATTTCCTCCAGCATTGCTGCATGCTCCAGCTCCACAAAATACTCCGCGCTTACATCTATCCCGAATGTATTAAATGGCTTTAAAGAAATGTTTTGTTGTAATTGCATGAATTGGCAAAAATAGTTTTATGCTTTTATTTTTTCACGTTTCTCTCCCCAAAATTGTATGCCCAATCCGCTGCCTCCGCTTAATGAAATAATACCCTTGTCATATTTCAACCCCTCTGCAACATCTTCTTTTAGCAATAAAGGCCCATCTGCATCCACTTCATCTATTAGTGGCATGAGGTTAGCAATAGCTGCAGAGCCTATACTGCTTTCGTTCATGGAGCCTACCATTACTTTAAGCCCCAGGGTTCTTGCTTCTTTTATCATTCTCAGGGCCGGTGTTATACCCCCGCACTTCGTCAGCTTTATATTAATGCCATCAAAACCGTCTGCGCATTTTTTCACTTCATCTTCCGTCCTGCAGCTTTCATCGGCAAACAATGGCAGCTTCGATATTTGTTTCAGCTCTTTCATAGCCTCTGCCTCTTCTCTTTTTAGTGGTTGTTCTACCAGCTTCACATTTAGTTGCTCAAGCTCAGGCAATAACTTTTTTGCTTCCTCAAATGTCCAACCCTCATTGGCATCCACTCGGAAGGGTGCATCCGTATAGCTTCTTAATGTTCTTAATATATCTATATCATTGGGGCTTCCCACTTTTATTTTATACACCGGCCATGGATGTGCATTCATTTTTGCAAGCATTTCTACCGTGCCGCACATGCCCAGGGTATAATCAGTAAGCGGCACGTTTTCCCATTTCAGTCCCATTAATTCATAAATAGGTTTCCGGCGCAGTTTTGCAAACAGGTCCCATGCGGCAATATCCAATGCAGCGATCAGGAAGTTTTGTCCCGGCAATAAATGATGTAAAAAATGCCAGAAACGATTGGTATCGATAAGTGCATAACGCTCTATTACTGTTCTCTTTGCATTCAGCGCTTCGATCATTTTTTCAACGGTCACATCGTAATAAGTGATAGCAGGCGCCTCGCCGTATCCATTCAGGTTTCCCATTCCCAGCGATACCACCAGGCTCGGTTGAGAGGTCTTCGTGCCTTTATGGGTCGTAAAGGGATATTCAAAAGCCAGGTCAAAAGAATAATGTTGGACACGTAACATTGCTGAAAATTGCGATTATTTTTGCAAACGGAAAATTATACCATGCCAAAAATACCTTTTTGGGTCTTCATTTTGCTCGCTTTGTTGCATTTATCTGCAATACGCATAGATACTATGGATGTGGACGCATCGCAATATGCCGAAATGAGCCGCGAAATGATGCTCAGTGGAGACCATCTGCACCTATATGATCGTGGTGCAGAGTATCTCGATAAACCGCCATTTCTCTTTTGGGTAAGTTCTGCCAGCATGAAGGTGTTTGGTGTAAACAATTTGGGCTACAAACTGCCATCCATACTATTTGCATTCCTTGCCATGTACGCCACTTATCGCCTCGCAAAGCTCCTTTATAATGAAGCTACAGGACGAATGGCTGCCTTAATACTCGGCACTTGCCAGGGTATGTTTCTCATGACAAATGATATACGTTGCGATACCATATTGATGGCATGGGTCATAACTGCCATTTGGGCCATAAAAGAATGCGAGATAAAACGCCGCTGGCAATTTGTTTTGCTGGGTGTATTAAGCATAGCATGCGGTATGATGACAAAGGGCCCAATTGCTTTAATGGTACCTGCCTTTTGTTTCGGCAGCGAATGGGTTTTAAAACGCAAATGGAAAAACATTTTTAATCCCTGGCATCTATTGGACCTTTTGCTTATTGCCATATTGTTAATTCCCATGAGCATCGGCCTCTATCAGCAATTCGATATGCACCCGGAAAAAACAGTGAACGGCCTGCAGCATGTATCCGGCTTACGTTTCTTCTACTGGTCCCAGAGTTTTGGCAGAATAACCGGAGAAAGCCCCTGGCAAAACGGCGCAGATATCAGCTTTCTGCTCGTCAATATGCTATGGTCTTTCCTGCCCTGGATATTCCTCTTACTCATCGCTTTGGCTATAAATATCAGCACACTTATCAAACAAAAATTTCGCCTGCAGGATGGCCAGGAGTGGATTACCACAGGCGGTTTTTTATTGGCCTATCTCTCTCTTGGTTCCTCCCGTTATCAATTGCCGCATTATATTTTCGTAGCATTTCCTTTAGCTGCCATCATTGTTGCCAAACTCTTAAAAGATTTCTTTGAGGCGGAAAAATACAAACGCCTTTACACAATAATAAAACCTGCTATGGGCATTATTATTTTATTATTGTTCTTCGCCATTCTTGTTCTTATAACCTATATTTTCCCATCAGGCATTTTCGCCATTGTCATATGGATTCTTAGCTTTGCTGCATGGTTATACATCGCATTCAAGAAAAACATTCCTGGCAAAATGCTTTGGGTAGCCGCCTCTGGTATGATGTTCCTTAATATTTTTGTTACACATTTCTTTTATGCCCCCTTGCTTCAGTACCAGATGGGTTCTCAATTAGGCCGCTTTATTAACCCTGGCAGTAACCCTGAAGATAAAATAATAGCTTACCGGGCAATAACAGTTTACAAAGTAGGCGACCCCCTTAATTCCCTGCCATTCTATGCAGAACGAGTTATCAAAAGTTCCGACAGCTTACCCAATGCATCCAACAGTTATATCATCACCATGGACGATGGCATTGCCGACCTGCAACAAAAGGGATATGCTTTTGATATAATAAAGAAAGGAGAACGCTTTAAAGTAAGTGAACTCACGCCGGAGTTTATCAATCCCAAAACAAGAAGCAAGGCTGTAAATAATTACTATTTGGTTAGACTGAGATAATATCAATTGGACATTATATTTTCTGCATTGCTTGAGAAGGCCTCATAGAGGCCAAAGCTTTGTGGCAATAATAAAATATTGAAATGCGCTTCGTAGGTGCGCAATGTTCTGTACGCACTAAGGTTTCATTATACGGATCTGCGAGTATCTGCGGAACTTATTCATTGTTGTGAGTTAGCCGAAATTCTGCGAGTGTCTGCGGGAAAATCTATTTACCACCTTTCAAATGTAAAATTTAGATATCTAATCGGTATAAATCATTTAAACTCCTTAAAGTAGTAGGTCATATCATCTTCCTGCAGCACCATTTCTTTGTCCTGGCATTTTATCACTGTGAAGCTGCGGTTATCTTTACCTACACATTCCAGCAAGCCTGCGCTAAAGCTTTTTATACTCCATGATGGTGCTCCGTCGGGGTCCTTCGCCGCATAGAGATAACCGAGTTTACCATCCGAGCTGCCACCCGTAATATCTATCATTTTTATCACCCTCGTATAGTCCACCTCGTTCATCGCAGCTTTGGATGTTCGCCTGTACACAGACCAATGCCCTATCATCTGGTCTATGCTGTTCACAGGTAATATAGGTTCCACTATTTGCCCGTTTTTTATCTCCTTATTGCCTATCACCAGTTTCGATGTGTCGGCCATAAAAAAATAATAACTACTGTCGTCCTTCATTAATAGTTTGCCAAATTTCTTTTCTATCAGTATCGGATTAAAAAGCCCCATTTCCAGCTCATTGCCATCCTGGCTATATTTACCTTTATAAATAAACCCACCCGCTTTCCGCATCACATATTTATTCGAGTCCAGGAACTCTATATGCATCGTATCTGTAAAGGCCCTGTCTGTGCTGTCTATGTGCGTACGCTTCACCTCCATCCACCTGCTTTTTTTAATGATGATGGGCTTTTCCTTCTTATGCTTTTTATGCCTGTGTTTATGCTTATGTTTATGCTTTGCTATTGCCATCAAAGGCATTAACAACAACAAAAAGATGATTATTTTTTTCATCAGAAATATCTTAAACCGCCGTATTCTTATAAATCAGTAATTTTATACGAGACTTCAAAAATATCCAAATAAAGTATTAATTATAAGTTAAATGGCGAGCCAATTAAATATAACGCTTATTCAGCCCGATATAATATGGGAAGATAAACAGGCAAATTTTGCACAATATGAAAAATATATGGAGCAAATCACTGATAAAAAAGAAGTGGTTGTATTGCCTGAGATGTTCAGCACCGGCTTCAGTATGGCACCGGAAAGGCTTGCAGAGTCCATGGATGGCCCATCTGTACTATGGATGAAAACAATGGCGGCCAAACACCGCTGCATTCTTACAGGCAGCCTTATAATTGAAGACGAGGGAAAATATTACAACCGTTTGCTTTGGGTGCAGCCCGATGGGCAGACTGGCATTTACGACAAACGCCACCGTTTTGGCTATGCCGATGAAGACGAACATTATGATGCAGGCAACAAGCGCCTTATAGCGCAGGTAAAAGGCTGGCGTATCTGTTTGCTTATTTGCTACGACCTCCGTTTCCCGGTTTGGGCTCGCAACCAGGGCGATGAATATGATGTATTGCTCTATGTTGCCAACTGGCCCGACCGCCGCAGCCTGGCATGGAGAACACTGCTGCAGGCAAGGGCCATAGAGAACCTGGCCTACGTGGTGGGCTGCAACAGGGTGGGTAAAGACGGCAAAGATTTTAATTACAATGGCGAAAGTTCTGTTTTCGGGCCCATGGGAGAACTGCTATGGCAGCAAGCCACCCTGCCTGCAGTACACACCATAACGCTTGATAAACAGCATTTAACAAACACGCGCAATCATTTCCCTTTTTTGAACGATGCCGACAAATTCATAATTCTGTGAGGCATTTGGTCATTTCCTTTCCCGTTTTGTCTTCCATTCTCACGTCATTGCGAGGCACAGTCTGTCCCGGTACTTCGGGAAAGCAATCTCACGACCACTCTCTCGCGTCATTGCGAGGAACGAAGCAATCTCACGAAATGCAGAGATATATACCCCTTATTTCGTTTAATGAATCTTATTTTATCCTATTCTGCTTTTTTGCTCTCTCCCCTTTAATCGGTTCAGCACAACCAGGCATGGCCAATACCCAAGCAACTCATATCAGCATCAAAGACCACAACATTTATTACGATAGCAATATGATCGCCTATTACAAGGTCAATATGATCGATAGCGACTTCACATCTATTGTTATCTACAATAAGGCCAAGGCAAGAGTAGCAGAAGCCACATATGCAAATGGTGATGAAAACTGGACCATTGTTACCCCAGTGGACCAGGAAAAAATGTATTTACATTGGCATAAAGAGCATAGTCTTGAGTTATTGTTTGCTTTTCTGGTCGAGAAGAAATATTTATGATTATTATATCTAAGTGGCAGATTTCCGACTTAAAAACCCCTTATTTCCCCGGGGAGTCTCCTTTTCGGGACTCCCCGCAGCTATTTCGAAGCGATAAAGCCTATTCCATCCTAACTGTAAAATTTTTTCTGCCACAACCCAAAACGGCACAAATTTTGCGGCATAAAATAGCCATATAAACCCTTGGCATACTCAAAATGAAAAGAAATAAATTTCAAAAAACACTGCCAACTAACAACAGGATTATTTGTACATGATAGTACAAAATCGGACATTTTTATTATCGCTATGTTTTTATAAGTAATTGATATTAAATTAATTACAACAAATTAAACAAAACAAAATGTCCATGTTTTTTCATTATTGGGCATCGGGCATTTTCAGTTTCACCCATGCCTCTTAGAAATAGATGCGGCCATTAAATTTTCCCACCTAAAAATCACATTATTACCATGAAACCCTTTGCCCTGGCTCATATTATTGTTTCCCTTAGCGGCAAGAAATTGGCTTTTCGCAAAATCCCGACACTTCGGGAGCGGCCATCAAACGACAGCGAGTTCACGCGAGGCCGTTGCGGCGGAACAGTCGTAAAAATAATAAAGCGTTTTTGAACACATTATCATGTTAACTAAAGCGGCAATTTTCCTGCAACAGTCAAAAGCGGCAACTTTTACTAAACAAAAATTACAAACAATTAAAAACCAATTAGATAATTGCTCAAATGAAAATCACTTAAGCGGCTTAAGTAGGCAACAAAGCGGCAATAATGATAAAAATAGAATATGAAAGAAACTGCGTTTTAGTTTGAAATACTAAAGCTGAAAATTTGCAAAGGCACCTTTTTTCGCGCCCAAGATGAGCACTACGCCAAATCAATGAACAAAAACTATCGTCTGCTGAAATGATAAATAGCGATACAAGCGAAAGGCAGTGCCCCACAATAGAGCTGCTAAGTAACATGCCTCAGAGCTAGGCAGAGGCCACGCGGAGCGATTTGGCCTCTGCGCGGCTTTTCTTTGGTTCTTTCTTTTGCCAAGACAAAAGAAAGAACACTCGCGATGGGTAAATACCTCGGTCAGGTTTTGTTTATGCAAAGCACTACTTTGTTTTGCTCCACTAATTTCCGCCTCAAACTGCCTATTATTTAGTACATTTGCACCCCACAATTAATTATATCTTATTATACGATGTGGCATCGCGCAGCCGCTTTAATTATTAAATTCCGCATACTACTGCTGGTCATCCTGCTGGGGCTTACAGCCATAATGGGCTATTATGCAACTAAGGTGGAGCTCAGCTATGAGTTCACCAATGCCATACCTACCGATAACGAAAAATACATCGAGTATCAGAATTTCCGTAAACAGTTTGGTGACGACGGCAACCTGATGATGGTAGGGGTGCAAACAAAGGACTTTTTTTCGCCTGCTTTTTTTAATGATTACACCGCACTCTCCCACGAAATAGAAAAAGTACACGCTGTAGAAAATGTGCTGAGCATACCCGAAGCGATAACCCTTGTAAAAGACACCCTTACCCAAAAAATAAAAGTGGTGCATCTTTTCAGCGATTCGGTTTTTGCCAATACCGACAGCGCCAGGAATGCTTTTACTTCCCTGCCGTTTTATAAAGGGCTTTTATACAATCCTTCCACTAATGCTTACATGATGCTGGTGCGCATCAATAAGCAGGTGTTGAATTCTAAAGACCGTAAACAAGTGGTTGACAGTATCACCGCAGCCGGCGATGCATTTGGCCTCAAGCATAACACCATCATGCATTATTCGGGCCTGCCATTCATACGCACCGAAATGGCAAGCCGTGTGCAGCATGAAATGAAGCTTTTCCTTATCCTTTCATTCCTGCTCACCGCCATCATTCTAGTTCTATTCTTCCGCTCCTTCACTGCCGTGCTGGCCTCTATGGCCGTTGTGGGCATAGGAGTTATATGGTCTGTCGGGACTATTGTTTTGCTGGGCTACAAAATAACTTTACTTACCGCACTCATACCACCCCTGGTGGTAGTGATTGGTATTCCTAACTGTGTTTATTTCCTTAATAAATACCATGCGGAATATTATAAAAGTCCCAATAAAACCAAATCGCTTTTGCGCATGGTTGACAGCATGGGTATTGTTACTTTGTTCACCAACCTTACTGCTGCAATAGGTTTTGGCGTATTTTATTTTACCAAGAGCACCATACTCAAAGAATTTGGTCTGGTGGCCGGCATCAATATTATCGCGCTGTTCTTTATCTCGCTTGTTTTCATCCCTGCCATTTTCAGCTTGCTGCCCGCACCCAAAGTGCGCCATATTTCTTACCTGGAAAGTAATTGGATAAACAAGCTGCTCAGCACTCTCACTACCTGGGTCTTCAGCCACAGGGCCTGGATATACGGTCTCACTTTCGTGCTCTGCATTTTCTCAGTTTGGGGAGTTTTGCGCCTTCGTACGGATGCCCATATTGTGGACGACCTGCCTCAATCGGACAAAGTTTACCTAGACCTGAAATTTTTTGAGAAGAATTTTAAAGGTGTAATGCCCCTCGAAATTGTGATCGATACCAAAAGGAAAAACGGGGTTATGTCATTGCCTGTACTCGAGAAGATGGACAAGCTCAATACCCTGTTGCAGCAATACCCTGATATTGCTCACCCGCTCTCCATAACAGAAGGTATCAAATTCGCAAGGCAGGCCTACTATGGCGGTGATAGCAGCAATTATGGTATGCCCGATAATTTCGATATTGCTTTCATCGCCCCTTACTTAAGTGCCAAAAAAGGAACCGACAAAAACAATGTCTTCAATAAACTTATCAACTCATTTGTTGACAGTACCAAACAGAAAACACGTATAAGTGTTAATATGGCTGATATTGGCTCAAAACGCTTGCCCCTACTGCTGGACAGCATACGCCCTCAGACCTATAAAATATTCGACACCTCTAAATATAATATCACATTCACTGGCACCAGCATCGTATTTCTTGAGGGCAGCAAATTTATTATTCACAGTCTCCGCGACAGCCTCATTTTGGCCTTCCTCATGATATTCTCCTGCATGGTATTACTGTTCCGCTCATGGCGTATTTTATTGATTTCCATAACAACAAATATCATCCCTTTGCTTATTACAGCCGGGGTCATGGGCTGGATGGGCATTCGCATCAAACCATCCACTGTCCTTGTCTTTAGTGTGGCCCTGGGTATCACAATAGATGTAACGATTCGCTTTCTTGTCAATTTTAAGCAAGAGCTTTCCCGTCATGATGAAAGTATTGCGGCCACCGTACGCAGAACAATTCATGACACAGGCCTTAGTATCATATATACTTCGTTGATCCTTATAGCCGGTTTTGGAGTATTTATTTTGTCCCAGTTCGATGGCACAAAATCACTTGGCTACCTCACCTCAATGACACTATTAGTATCCATGCTTACTAATCTTACATTACTCCCCGCTTTGCTGATGTGGATGGACAAAGTGAAGGTAAGAAAGAGCGCAGAGTCCGACTGGTTGATCGACGGCCTGGAAAATGATGATATTAATTTGAAGAACTTGTAAATTTGGCATCATATTGGTAACTCATTTTTTATGCAATTCGATAAAATAAAAAATAAGGGACAAGGAAGGCTCTTTAGAAGTGACTACCTGGAAATGGCCACTAAAACACATCCTATAGTTATTTATAGTATCTACTTTCCAATAATTACCTTCTTTTTATATTATGCTCACGCCTACAAAAACATTACTTTCAATAGGGAAATCTTATTATTTATAGGCGGCGTCATCTCCTGGACATTGTTTGAGTATATTCTGCATCGCTGGATCTTTCATATTGCAGTAGAGAGCGAGCGGGCTAAAAAAATAGTTTATGCCATCCACGGTGTTCACCACGAATTTCCGCGAGATAAAGAACGCCTGTTCATGCCGCCATTGCCAAGTCTCATCGTCGCCTCTCTTTTCTTTTGTTTGTGGTACAGCGTACTGGGATGGAATGTTGTTGCATTTTTTCCGGGTTTTCTTTTTGGCTACCTTGTCTATGGCTCTATGCATTTCGCAATACATGCTTTTAGCCCACCTCGCTTTTTAAAAGCCTTGTGGCGCAACCATCACCTGCATCACTATAAACACCCGGAAAAAGGTTTTGGAGTTAGTTCTGTGCTATGGGATATTGTTTTTCGTACAATGCCACGTAAAGACGAGACATGAAGATGAGAATTCTAAACACCTTATTTGCTGATTTTCTTTATCATCCTCTCACCATTTTCTTTACTTATCTCTAATAAATAGTTCCCGGGGCTCAGCTCATGGGTATTTATTATTTCTTTCTCTTCTTTCATCATGCCTTTATATACTTCCCTGCCTGTAATGTCTCTCAACACGAAAGCGTATCCTTTTTCAGCGCCCTCAATTATCAATTCGTTGCTTACAGGGTTTGGATAAATATGTATATCGCCAAAATTCGATTGCAGGTTTACAATTCCGGTAGGCACCTGGTAACAGGCAATTACAGAATCGGGATTCGCGCAGTGCTCAGGTGTGTATAATATAAGGCAGATGCTGTCACCCGGCTGAAGATTGGACGAACTGTAGGTAATGGTATTTTGCCCCGCTATGAACACACCATTTTTTTGCCATTTATAACTTACCCCGTTGAGATTGCCGCTGGCGTTGCCTGTGAAGACAAGAGCATTCCCCGCAGTGGCGACAGATAGACTCAGCGTCGGGGGGGCTACACTTATTACAGTCATGTGTATGTGGTTACTTATGGCGGAGTCGGTAGGCTGGCAGGGCAGGTTGCTCATTACTTCGCAACTTATCAGATCGCCGTTGCTCACGCTGCCTGTATAAGTAGCGCTGCTTGCGCCGCTTATATTCACCCCGTTAAGTTTCCATTGGTAGCTTGCACTGCCTGCATTACTTGCAGAGGCGGAAAAGCTTGCAGATGGGTTACCGGCGCAAAGCGTATCACCGGGGTTCACCGAGATGCTGACAGCAGGCGGCCCGAGGATCGGGTTAACGGTAACTGATGTATTGGCACTCTCGGTGCAGCCATTTAAAGAAACAGTAACCGTATAAAGTCCTGTATTATTTGTTGCTGCAAAAAGGATATAAGGGTCTTGACTTAGGGAATTAAAGCTGCCTGGCCCCGACCAGCTATAACTAATGCCCGAACTCGCGTCCGATGCATATAAACCCAAGGAATCTCCCACACAAATGGGGCTGTTGCTTCCTGCCTGAGGTATAGCAGGGCTTTGCAACACAGGTACATCGAAAGTGTCTGTTGTTGTGCATCCGGCACTGCTTAAACTAATCGTATAAGAACCCGAATCTGAAAAAGCCATATTGGGTCTGGATGTGTTTTGGTTTGCACTGCTAAATCCAGGGCCGGACCATTGATAACTAACATTACTGCTGCTGGTGCTGACAGACAGGTTTAAGTTCTGCCCGGTACAGGCCGGGCTACTATAGTTTAATGATTGTATGACAGGATTTTTGCTGACTACATGGGTGCTGTCCGATACCGAGCCGCAAACATTCGTTACATTCAGTACATAGTAGCCGGTGTCGCTCAAAGCAAAAAGTCCTTCTGACGGATTTTGAACCGGCATAGAAAAGCCACCGGGGCCCGACCAGCTATAAGCTTCCGCCTCGGCAGCACTTGCATATAGATGCAGGCTGTCTCCTGTACATACCGGGCTATTGGAAGAAACAGATGTAGCTGAAGGAATTGACATAACTGTAATATATTCGGACGAAGTATATACGCAGCCTCCCGTGTCATATGCATTTACAATATAGGTACCGCCGGCAGATGCGCTTATGTTGCTGATGCTGGGATTTTGAGACGTGGATGAATAACCCGGCCCCGACCAGGCAAAGCTTACAGTAGGTGACAATGATGTGCCAGCCGCAATAAGGTTTAGGTTATTACCAACGCAAGCGGTATCGGGCGATGAAGAAGCAACAATGTTTCCGGGGCAGGAGCCTCCGTACCAGAAATCATATATCCATCCGGAGCCGGAATTACTTTGGTAAACATCAATAGAGTCTATTCCGCTTATTACATAAGCGTCAAATTCTACTCCATTAGTACTTAACGAGCCAACTCCTACAATATTGCCATTAAGTATATAAGCGTTAAGGGGACCGGTGTTGCAGGTAGTATAATTCGAGATCTCTGAGGGGCTGATAATATAATGCACAGCGTTGACATTAATTTTCACTGTATCATCCGGATTAATGCCAAAGATGTGCAGCCGCACCTTATATATTGTACTTGAGAAAACGTACCGGTAACCCCCGGTCTGTACATAATAAGGCCCAACACCACAGATCGTGCCGACAGTAGGCGTGCCGATATCAACTATACTGACCGTGTTCCCGTTTAATACCTGGCTGCCGCTTGTTGCTGTTACATTATAATATATCTGTGCTTTCAACGAGAATGGAAGCAGGCAAAGCAGAATTATATATTTCAGGGCTCTGAAGGGTAACATAATATAAATTTTTCTCTTTTTATACCCAAGTCTGTTTATAAAGATAACAAATTGTTAATAAAGTATAAAGAATCAATAAAGTATTTTTCAAATAAGGCCTGAAAAAAAAGCAATAGCCATGTCTTTGGTCGGTTTCAGGGGTTTACAATCAGCTTGCTTGCTCTTATTTCTCTATCGGTTTTTATAAAGAGCATATACACGCCGGCTGTTTGTGCGTCCATGTTTATTTGTTTATTCATTACACCATTTTCTATTTTCTGTTCTTCTTGATAAACAAGCTGTCCTAAAAGATTAAATATTTCAATATTGGCTGATTTGCAATTTGGCAAAGTGCCGCTAACTGTGAAACTCCCATTATTAGGGTTCGGATACACATGTAGCCCCCCGATAGAAGATGACAAACTGTTTACTCCCGTTGTAAGCTCTGTGCATGTTATAGTAGAATCAGGAAAAGTGCAGGGAACTGAACTATGTACAATAAGGCATATTGTATCATTTATACTGAGGTTAGAACTGGTATAAGTGGGCGAAGTAGCGCCTGCTATGTGCACACCATTCTTCGTCCATTGGAAACTAAGCCCTGTGCTCCCCGCAGGCACATGGCCCGAAAATGTTACTGTATCTCCAGGTACATATTGTAAAGGGTAAACACTTACAGTTACCACAGGTGGCGGTATCAGCAGCACATGCATATGCAAGGCATTGCTTATAGCCGTGTCCACAGCCTGGCAGGGTGCAGTGCTTGTTACTTTACAGGTAATTATATCTCCATTGCTTACAGATGATGTTGTGAAACTGGCAGCCGTGGCACCGCCTATATTGATCCCGTTTCTTTTCCATTGATAAGTGGGCGTAGAACCTGCGTTTGCAGCAATTGCAGACAAGGTTATATTTCCCCCAGCGCAAATTGTATCACTTGGGCTGACTGCAATGGTTATAACAGGAGTACCAAGTACCGGGTTAATAATAACATTGGTGCTTGTGGAACTGCTACATCCATTAAGAGATACTGTAAGGGTATATATTCCCGAATTATTTGTTTGCGCATTGGCAATAGCAGGATTCTGCAAAACAGAGTTGAAACTATTGGGGCCCATCCAGCTATAGCTTACTCCGGGGCTTGCAGAACTTGCACTCAGTTTTAAAGAATCGCCCGCACAGACTGGAGTACTACTACCAGCAATTGCTGTTCCTGGGTCATACACGATTACGTGAGTAATAACGGAATCAGAACAACCGTTATTTGTAACTTTTATTTTATAGTTACCAGTATCTGCCATCACAAGCGATGTTATAGAAGGGTTTTGGACTGCTGAGGAAAAATTATTAGGGCCAGCCCAATGATAAATTGCACCACTTATACTACTTACACTAAGATCTAATGAATCGCCAGGGCAGAGTGGACTATTTGATGATACGGTAAATGAAGGAGCGGTATTAACAGTGATATGTACAGAAGACGTATAAATACAAGTATCAGTGGCTGTTACAGTATAAATGCCTGAATCTAAAATTGAAACATTATTAATTACCGGGTTTTGCAAGACAGATGTAAACCCATTAGGGCCTGCCCAGCTATAAGTAGCGGAAGTGGAAACGGAGTTAGTATCTGCAAATAAATACAAAGTATCATTTATACAAAGCGTATCATAGGAAGAAGATGCGACTACATTTCCTGGACAGTCTGAATAAAAGTAAAAATCAAAAACTACACCCGATGCATATGGATGGATACCAAGTATCTCGATGCTATCTATTGGGTAGCCCGGGTCCACGTCAAATTGTGCACATGCGTGAAAACCATTTATGCCCGTTAAAGTGCCCCCAATAATAGTAGGAGTTTGATTGCATACACAGTTGCCTGCTGCAAACGGAGATAAATTAGCGCTGCTAATGTTATACTGAATTCCGTTAATAAATACACTGATAGTGTCATCATAATCTACTGCTAATAAATGTGACCTGACCGCAGTGCTAGGGTGTGAAAAAGCAAACTTATAGCCACTTATAGTAGTGCTGAGAGATGGCATGGTCGTAATATAGGGCGAAACGCCACATTGCGTAATAGAACCTGTGTTACCAATCATTGTTACACTAACAGTTGTGCCATTTACAATCTGGCTACCGCTTGTTGCCGTCACCTGGTAATAAGTCTGCCCCTTCGCACCTAAAGCGTAAAAGCAGAATAATAAAAGGAAGCATAGTACTTTACAGGGCATAATGCAAAATTTAGAGCCTTGCACAAATGGCGGATTATAAAGTTAATATAGTATTTCCATAAATTATAAATATTTATTTACACACAGGCTGCAACCATAAAATCGTAATTTTGCGCCCATGTCTAAAAAAGCAATGCTTATTATAATGGACGGCTGGGGCCACGGTAAAGTGCCTAAAGCCGATGCCATTACACAGGCCAATGCCCCTTTTGTAAAATCGCTGTATGCTAAATACCCAAATACCGAGCTTATCACCTGCGGTGAAGCTGTTGGCCTGCCCGATGGACAAATGGGAAATTCGGAAGTAGGGCATCTCAACATAGGTGCCGGCCGCATTGTTTACCAGGAGCTGCAAAGGGTAAATGTCGCTGTTAAGAACGGCGAACTGGCCAACAATAAAGTACTGCTGGATGCCTTTAATATTGCCAAAACAAAAAAAGTAAACTTGCATTACATAGGCCTTGTCAGCGATGGCGGCGTGCACTCTCATATCAATCATCTTGAAGCCCTTTGCAGCCTTGCTAAGGAAAATAATGTGCCCTCTGTGATGGTACATGCCTTTACCGATGGTCGCGACACAGATCCTAAGAGCGGCTACAACTTCATAAAACAATTGCAGGAAAATCTTTCACAAACCGGTGGCAAACTAGCTTCTGTTACGGGTCGCTACTACGCCATGGACCGCGATAAGCGCTGGGACCGGGTTAAGATAGCCTACGATGCCCTGGTGCACGGCACCGGCACAAAAACAAAAGATCCTTTAGCAGCCATACAAAACTCTTATGCAGACAATGTAACGGACGAATTTATTAAACCCATCATTGTTTGCGATGCAAATGAACAACCTCTTGCCATTATAAAAGACGGCGATATAGTGATCTGTTTCAATTTCCGCACCGACCGTTGCCGCGAAATAACAACCGTGCTTACACAGACAGCTTTCCCTGAGCAAAATATGGCTCCATTAAGCTTGCACTATGTTACCATGACGGAGTACGACAAGACCTACAAAAATGTGGAAGTGATATTTGATAATAAAGACCTTGCACATACGCTGGGAGAAGTGCTGGCCGATAATGGCAAAAAACAGATACGCATTGCCGAGACAGAAAAATATCCACACGTCACCTTTTTCTTTTCAGGTGGGCGCGAAAAAGAGTTTGATAGGGAGCGGCGCATAATGGTCCCCTCACCACGCACCGTAGCCACCTACGACCAGAAACCCGAAATGAGTGCCTACGAAGTAACAGAGGCCATCCTACCCGAAATAGAAAACCAAACTGCCGACTTTATCTGCCTCAATTTCGCCAATGCAGATATGGTGGGGCACACTGGCGTATGGGACGCAGTTATCAAAGCAGTTGAAACAGTTAATGATTGTGTATCGCGCATCATTCCTCTTGCGCTGGAAAAAGGCTATGCCATATTTCTTACTGCAGATCATGGCAATGCCGACTATATGATAAACGAAGATGGTACACCCAATACTGCCCACACACTCAATCCCGTGCCGCTATTCCTTATCTCAAACGATTATAAAGGCAGCATACGGCCAGGCAAACTGGGCGATATTGCACCTACTATACTGCACTATATGGGCCTCCCCATACCCAAAGAAATGACCGGAAATATTTTGATTGATTAATTGCGAACTGTTAACTCCAAATTAATTAACTGTAAACTACCGCATCGGCGCTATCCAACCTGCCGGGTCCACTGGTGCTGCTTTGTCATTCGCGCCCACCTTCCATAGTTCAAAATGCATCATGGGTATATTGTCATCATTCAGCATCACCGTTCCCAGGGCTTGCTTCACATGTACATTATCCCCCTTTTTTACAACAACATTTTCAATCCGCGAATAAGCCGTAAAGAATGCCCCATGCTTCAGTAAGATCAATTGACCCATGCCAGGTATATAAGATACACTTGTCACTGTGCCATCAAATACAGCCCTTGCACTGGCGCCCTGGCTTGTCTGTATTTCAAGTCCTTGGTTTTCAACCATCACTTTTTCTGCCACAGCATGTTTATGCCTTCCAAAAGGTTCTGCAATAAAACCCTTTTCTACCGGCCACGGCAGGCTGCCCTTATTGGCCTGGAAATTATTGGACAATGCTGTAACCTCCGGCGTTAACGAAAGCGAATAAGATGAGGTGGTCGCAGCTGGCCTTGGTGTAGGTATGTACGTGGTGGTCGTGGTGCCCGGTGCACTGCTCACTTTTATGCCAGATGGGCGCGACCCTCCCGGTGTGGCCACCACACCAGTTCTTCTTTCTTCAGCAGCTTTTTTCTTTGCTTCTTCTTCTGCCTGCTTGCGTGCCAGTTCTATTTCCCTGCGTATAATATCGCTAATGGCTTTATCAAGACGTTTACTGGCTTTTTTATTTTTTTCTATATTATCTACCAGTTCTTTTTCCTTGCCCTTCAGTTCCTGCACCACATGATTGGTTTCTTCGGTTTCTTTTTTCAGTTCCTGTGTCTGTTGCACCTGGCTGCTCAGCAATTCATCTTTCTGTGCTTTCTGCGAATTCAGTACGCCTATCTTATGCTCTATCTGCGATTTGGTAATGCGTATTTGCTCCACCTGTTGTTTACGGTAATCTCTGAATTTTTTCAAGTAGCGCATACGCCGCATCGCATCATTATAGCTGCTCGATGAAAATATAAAAGCTAGCATCCCAAATGAGCTCCTCGTTTCATAGGAGTATCGGATAGATTGTGCATAGCGCACTTTATATTGTTCCAGGGTTTCGCGTAGTATCTGCACTTCGGTTGCCGATGTTTGTATATTACTGCTGATATTATCAACTTCATCGTTGATGTTATTGATCAGTTTCTGCCTCACTGCAAGCTTATTTTCCAAGGCGTGCAACTGGCCCATCGTGGCGTTCTTGTTTTTTTTCGTCTCGTCCAGTTGCTTCTGGGCTTCTTCTATTTCTGCCTGTATTTGCTGTTTGCGGTTTTCAAGGTCTGCACGCGAGTACTGCCCCGCCTGCTGGGCAAAGGCACCGCAGGCAAGTATTATACATATAAGAAAGCTTATTGTCCGCATCCGCAGGCCTTAGTGAAAAACAAAAATAACTATTTCTTGCTCCCTGCACAGCATATATTGCCTAAGTATATTCATTTGTGATTTTTTTTACTTTTTATTTTCAACGATAAGTGAGGATGACAAAATATAATATTACTAAATGAGGCCGTTATTTTTCATTTTTTTCAAGGCGAAAAAACTGAGAATAGGAAGCTATTTAGAGCTTTTTTCAACGCAGAAAAAATGGAAAAGAACAAGTCAATTGCTAATATTTATTTTGTTATCCTCACTAAGCATGGCACAAATTATTACTTTTACACCCACATTTGATACTGGTAAACAATCATAAATTATCTATGCTATATTCAATGACAGGTTTTGGGCGTGCGGAATCTACTATCAATGGCCGGCAGGTGGTTGTCGAACTTAAATCGCTTAACGGCAAACAATTTGATGTAAATACCAAAATGCCCCCTATACTGCGCTCCTACGAACTGGATATACGCAACCTGCTTAATAATCTTTTACTGCGCGGCACCATAGATCTTACAGTTACGGTGAAACATGAAGGGGCCTCTAAGCCAATGACTGTAAACACGGGCCTTGCCATTTATTATTATCAGAGCATGATGCAGATAGCAAAACAGTTAAACATCCCTGAAGAGAATGTACTGTCCACCCTAATGCGCATGCCCGAAGTAGTGGCGCCCGAGCAGGATGTGCTGCCGGAGGAAGAATGGCTGCAGGTGCAGAAAGTCATAGAAGAGGCCGCCCGTTTGCTGATGGAACACCGCAAACATGAGGGTTCTGCTTTATATAAAGACATGCACCAACGCATCAGTAACATTGAGTCTCTGCTGCAGGATATTTTGCCGTTCGAGGGCCAGCGTACAGATAAGATAAGAGCTAAACTTACCCAGTGGCTCAGCGACATGTCTGGCAAAGACAATATAGACCCCAACCGTTTCGAACAGGAAATGATCTATTACCTGGAAAGGATTGATTTCTCCGAAGAAAAAACAAGGCTGAAACAGCATTGCATCTATTTCCATGATACGATAAATAAACAGGAAGTATCTATTGGCAAAAAACTCGGCTTCATCTTGCAGGAAATAGGAAGGGAAATAAACACCCTGGGCTCCAAAGCAAACGATGCTGAGATACAGCAGATAGTGATAAATATGAAAGACGAACTGGAAAAGGCCAAAGAACAAATATTGAATATACTTTGATTATTACATTGTTACTCTATGAAATTCCAAATTCCAAATTCCAAATTCCAAATTCCACATCATGGAGTTCTATTAGGCTTTTTGCTTTGCCTGCTCATAACAGGCTGCATGCCTTCCCCTTATTTCCAAAGAGAGGAGCCGGTTCCCCAAAATGCATGGTCCTACGATTTTAAGCCTTCTTTTAAATTTGATATTAGCGATACCACTTCCCCTTATCAGCCTTATTTTGTTATCCGTCATACCGATGCATACCCCTATTCTAATATTTACATATGGGTATATGCCAAACAGCCGGGCGATACTTCTTTTCACAAAACACGTGTTAACATCCAGCTTGCAGAAAACACCGGTAAATGGCTGGGTCGCGGCATGGGAGAGCTATATGAACAATATATGCCCCTTGCATTTAGCGATACAGATCCGAAAAGATTCTTTAAAAAGAAAGGTACCTACGAGATACGCCTCGAACAAAATATGCGCATTAACCCTTTGCCTGAAGTTTTGCATGTGGGATTGAGGATTGAAAAGATTAAATAATACCATTTAGACATTAATAGTAGATGACGGCTTAATTATCTTTTTCCAAAGCCCTTGTTGCTCGCCAGGCCAACAACAAATTTTCTGACAATAGCCCCGTCCTTCAGGGCGGGGGTGTTATGAAATAAAGGGCGGCTTTAGCCGAACCTGGGATGATAAGAGTGGTTTAATGTCTAAATGAAATATTTTTTTTAAACACAGCTTTGGGAATTTGTTTTTTTGATCTTTGGAATTTTAAAATATGCGTGTTTTTACATCGGTATATCTTTTATTATTTGCCTACACTATAGCAGCGCTTGTTTTTTGGGGCCTCAGTCTGGAAAAACAGAATAAGCGCATTTTTGAACAGGAAGTCCTTTTACTGCAAAAAAATATCGACAGCCTGCAGCAGCCATTTGTGTACATAACAAAATATGAGGAACTGAGCAAAAAACAAAAAGCGCGCAAAAGCCAGTATGTCGGCGAGGGGGCTACGTTTTTCCTCGTCATTCTTATTGGTGCATCTGTGGTCTGGTCCTCTTTCAGGCGCAATATCCGTTTATCAAAGCAGCAGAATAATTTTATGCTCTCCGTTACTCATGAGCTGAAATCGCCCATTGCCGCTATAAAACTCAATCTGCAAACGCTTGAGAAACATAAGCTGGATGAAGAAAATAAACTAAAACTCACCGAGCGTTGCATTAAAGAGGCCAACAGGCTTAACGATCTTTGTAATAATATGCTTTTCGCTTCGCAGATAGAAGGGCGCCAGTATATTGCCGCAAAAGAATCTTTCGACCTTTCCGAATTGCTGGAAGATTGCGTAAAAGATTACGCTTCCCGCTATCCTCGTGTATTTGACGAAGATATCATACCGGCATGTAAAATTACCGGCGACAGGGTGATGCTGCAAATGGCGGTCAACAATCTGTTGGAGAATGCCGTTAAATATACCCCTGCGGAAAAACCAATATTAATAAAACTGGAGAAAAACGGCCACCAGGTTGCATTACAGGTTATAGATCAGGGCCCGGGCATTGCAGAGGATGAAAAGAAAAAAGTGTTCAATAAATTCTATCGCATTGGCAACGAAGAAAGCCGTCGTTCAAAAGGCACAGGTCTGGGCCTCTATATTGTCAGCAAAGTTGTTAAGCAGCATAAAGGAACTATAACCGTAAAAGACAATAAACCACAAGGCTCAATTTTCGAAATATCCCTGCCTGTATAAAACACCCGATTCTCTATATGTCTTTCCTGTACAAACTCCTGGTTCCAAATTACCAATTCCCATTTCACACGTACTCCTTGCAAATACCAAATGTCTTGCGGTGGTAAGGGCTTAAGCCATGTTCCCTTATTTTCTCCCGGTGGCCAGGCGTGGCATAGCCCATATTTTCACTCCACCCATATTGTGGGTGCACCTCATGCAGGCCCCTCATATACTCGTCCCGGTAGGTCTTCGCCAATACGCTCGCGGCTGCTATCGGGGCATATATAGCATCGCCTCCTATCACGCATTGGTGTACAATTCCGAAATAAGGCGAGAACAAATGTCCGTCTATCAATAAAAGGTCCGGCTTTATTTGCAATTTATCTATTGCTCCATGCATAGCTTTAAAAGAAGCCATCAGGATATTGATACTATCTATCTCTTCATGATCTATCATCGCAACGGCCCAGGCAATTGCTTTCTTCTCAATAATAGGCCTCAGCTTGTCCCGCTCTGCCTCCGTCATTTGTTTGCTGTCATTCAGCAATGGATGGCTGAATTTGGCAGGCAATATCACGGCAGCGGCAAATACCGGCCCGGCAAGGCAACCCCTGCCCGCCTCATCGCATCCCGCCTCTACCAGTCCTTTTTGAAAATATTTTTTCAGCAATGCCTTACCGTGATTGTAAGATAAAATTATTGTAAAAAAACAAGCGTTGCTAAAACGGCCCCGATTTTATTTATGCACATAACGCCACCCTCACGCAAGAATGCGGCATAGCTAAGTGAAAAATGTTCCTGTGCCTTCGTCTGTTTCAGGGCTTCACCCATATCTAAACAATAAATACACAACATTGTCATGCAAATCTGTCCTAAAGCCATATTCGGCATAAATTTTGTGGCATATAATGACTATATAAACCCTTGGCACTCTAAAAATGAAAACACCAATTCTCAAGGTTTGCAATCTGAAACTTCTAAAACTTTCTCACGGGGACAACTAAAATTTATTAATGATGAACGAGCTGATCCTGCAATCCAGATTCACACAACTTTCTCATTCCGGTCTTTGAAAAATTAAATTGACCGAAATAAATAAAAAAACAAGAGAGAAGGGAATAAAATCGGGCACAAATCGGACATTTTAATAAACATAATGTTTTTATAACAAATTGATTTTGAATTATTCACAACGAATTAAACAAAACAAAATGTCCACGTTTTTTGTTAATCGGGCATCGCCTGCCCGAACCGACAGGGCGGGGGCATTTTCACTAAATGGCTTAGGATACCACGCCACTTTTGTGAACTTTGAATATCTTTTGTTAACGCCGTGGCAAACCTTTTCAACAAACAGCCCATTACCCACATAAAACCCTTTACTATAGCTCATATTACTAGTTCTCTTAGCGGCCATAAAGCGGCCAAAAGCGGCCAGCCCGGCGGTACTAAGCATAGGTCTTTATACCTTTTCGCAAAACACATCCTACGATCCCTTAATTCACAAATCCAAATCCCTTTTTTAATCGATATATTTGAAGAATGGAAACACTCAAGCTTCCCTTTTACGCAAAACTGGCATTAACGCTCCTGGCGGTTTTCCTAACACTGTTCTTCCTTATAAACGGCAAGACCATTTTTGTTCCGCTTGTTTTTGCTTTAATATTTTCAATACTCCTCTATCCCCTCGCACGCCTCTTTGAGCACAGGCTTCACCTCGGCCGTTTTATGTCAGCCTTGCTGCCCGTGCTTGTTCTTATCACCTGTATGGTTGCCTTTATCTTTTTCCTCACTAAAGAAATGGTCAATTTCACGCAGGATTTTCCTGAACTGAAAATACGTATTTCCGGTATTTTTAACGATCTCCAGCACTGGATCAGCAGGGAGTTTCATGTCAACACCCGGCAGCAGCAGGATTATCTCAATAAATCCACAACGAGTATTGTAGCAACTGCGGCCAATTCCATAAGCGCTTTTTTTGTCACCTTTGCTAGTTTTGCATTATGGATCGTCTTCATCTTTTTCTACACTTTTTTTATGATCTATTACCGCAAGCTCTTGCTCAAGTTCATATTCTATCTTTTCGACGAAAAGCACAGCACTCATGTGCACGAGGTAGTAAATGAGTCACGCACAATGATATACAGCTATATTTCCGGCTTGCTTTTGGAAATGCTTATTGTTAGTATTGCCACCTGCACCATTTTCAGCATCATGGGCATCAAGTATGCTATTTTACTGGGCCTTATTGCCGCCGTAATGAATATTATTCCATACATCGGCATCTACACAGCTACAGCTCTTATCATGCTCGTTACCTTTGCTAATAGCAGCAGCAGCCAGGCCCTCTGGGTAGGCTTTGCAATGCTCATGGTACACGTTGTTGACTCCAATATCCTCATGCCGCGCATTGTAGGTTCACGCGTTAAAATGAACGCATTGGTTACTATTATTGCGGTTATTGTGGGCGAATATGTTTGGGGTATCGCCGGCATGTTCCTATTCATACCTATCACGGGTATCTTCAAGATCATCAGTACAAGAGTAGCTGGAATGAAACCATGGGCCACACTGATAGGCACAGAAGAAAAAGAGTGATGATGTAAAACCAGTGCACAGGCAAGCTGCGTTTCTTTGTGTCTTCCTGCTTTTGCTCTTGTCTCTTAGCAGATCATGGATTATATTTTTTAGGCTTTGCAGGAATAGCGATCTGTAATATCAGGAGTAAGAGTGCTGCGAAGAGCGGAACGGGCAAAAACATGGTGTACATGATGTTAATAAAATTTGCGGCAAACATTATTATAAAGACGGTAAAATGCTTTCGCAGATCATGCACAAAAAACAGCAGCAAAGTTCCTCCGTGGATAAAAATCCGTATCTCTTCCTTTATTGCCCGTTATCGTGTTCTTATAACGTGCTTGTCAAATGACGATGCAAATATGCAACACTATAAACACTTAATAATAAAATAATACTGCTTTAACCCTTCATTTAAAAACGCTTAATAAACTATTAAGAATTGCATCAGGTATCGGCCAAAAGCACGTGCCAGGCCTTGCTTACATCCCCCGCATCCAGCAGCTCTTTGGCATATTGGTGTTGGGCAAGCACCTTGGCTTTTTCGTCTCCTGCGTATTCCCGCATTATTTGTGTCAGCCTGTCATCGTATATAAGTTCGCTTACAACAGGAATGGAAGTGCAGTTGCCCAGCATGCCAAGATTATTGCCGCTAAGCAAAACGCTGTTCCGGATATTACGTGGCAATGCATCAATACCGATACCTAATTCTTTATTGGGTTTCGGCACTTCAAATACCGAGGCTCCGGAAGCGCGGCAATAATAATCAGCGCCCATCCTGGCAACCAGGTCTATTTTATGCGGGTCTATCATCCCGTGTTCATCAAGCACATTATCATCTATATGCATACACAGCACCTCGCATATTACCAGGTTCGCGGCGCCACCTTCCTGGCCGGTTTCTATTACCTGCAATATTTTGCATTCTATTTGCACTGGCGACTCCTTCACACGGAAAGCCTTTACCATGTCCGATGCAATGGGCGTAAAGCCGGCTTTTACAAACTCATCAGTGCCTTTCGGATATTCACAACTGGCAAGGCTGGTTTGCTGCACCATGTTGTAGTTCACCATGTTTATTACCACTTCTTTCGTTTCATACACGTTCTCAAGTGTATGCTTTATAGTATTATCCCTTACTCGGCGGGCGGGCGAGAATATCAATATGGGGGGCTTGCTGCCGAAACAATTAAAAAAACTGAATGGCGAGAGATTAGCATGGCCATTTGCATCAATTGTGCTGGCAAAGCAGATTGGCCTGGGGGCAACCGAGCCAAGCAAATAGGCATGCAGCAGCGCGGTTTTTATTTCACCGGGTACAACTTTCATAGCTGCAAAATAAGACAGTAAATCCTTATAGAGTGCAAAACTTATTAAAACTTCATGGGAACAGAGACGCTTACATTGTCCCACTCCATTTTCATATCATTACCGCTGGCAGAGATAGTGAACTTTTCAACAACGTCCTTAATGTGTTTAACGGGCACTTTAAACTGTGCAATGTCTTTGTCTTTATATTTTTCATAATCAAAAGAACCCCACTGCTTCAACTGGCCGTTTATTATTATGGTCCATTCGTTTTCACCCGGGATGGTAAATAAAGTATAAGTGCCGGGTTTAATTGTTTGGCCACCGAAATTACACTCCTTCTTAAATGTGATCTCAGTCGCTTCATTTGCCCCTGTGCGCCACACTTGTCCATAGGGTACTAAGCCACCGAATATTTCCCTGCCACGTTTAGATGGTTGGCAATAAGTGATGCTGACATTGCTTGTTTTTACAAAAGCCTTCGGGCTTGCGGCTTGTTTACTCTTTTCCTGGGCGTATCCTGAGAAAGTGGTACATATAATGACTGCCAGGATGGAAAATATTTTTTGCATGGTCTGTGTTTTAGAAATCGTAATTTAAGTAGAAATTTTAAATATTGGTGATATTAAATAGGGTGAAAATTAGAGTGAAAATGAAAAAGCCTGCAAATTGCGTTGCGGGCTTTAAACAAAAACAAACAAACTTCTTTATGCCTTGGCACTAATCAAATGCTTCATATTTTTTTATGGGTAGTTCTATTTTGCTGTTTTCGTGCGTTATGAATATTGTCTTTTCTCCAAATAAGTTCATAATGTAGCGGTCATTCAATTGCTGAGTGAGCGTAGCACGAATTATATAAATGCCGGGTTTCACATCTTCTATTATAAAAAAAGCTGCCTCAGGCGATTTAATAAATGGTATGATGTCTTTGCCGTTCACATTATGTAAGGTTACGGCAGCATCATTAAAACCTGCATTCAGGATCTCGGTTCTTTCATCTTCAAACAAACCACCCGAATCAAGTTTCAGTTCTACTTGTATTTCCTTAATAATTTGAGTGTCTGGTGTATCAGTATCAATAAGGGTTTGCGCGGTGCCGGCACTCAACACCTCTATTCTTTTTTCCTTTATGGAGTGGCCATAACCAAATGGCTGTCTTATCGCTGTTTCCCGTCTCTCTGTCCTTAATGGTATGGGTCTTGAGCGTTGGGTCTGCTGATAAGGCTTATACGAGTATCTGTATTCCGGGATAATGGCATCTTTTATTTTTTCCAGGGCCCCCATCATTTTGCTGCTGAAAAGCCCTGCTATAAAGGCAAACACGATCACACCTTCGCTGGCATTCACTTCAACGATATTTCGGTGTTTGATGTAGTTATAACAAAGCAGCAAAACAATAGTGCAGAAGGGTGCGTATAAGAATTTGGCAATGTCATAAGGTATCTTACTTGTATAATATTTTGAGTTGCGCCTGCCGGGATAGGCCCTGATATCTGCGCCGATTGTAAATAACACGTTACACAATACGCCCATCAAAGCCCAGAAAATAGCCTCGATATACAGCAACGGTCCTGTAAGCCAGAAAAAGCTTTTTACTTTTATATCAGTTGTGGCAAGATAGGTACCACTTTCGTAAGGACCGAAAGATAACATGTACTCCCTGATGGAGTATAGCTGTTGTTCATCTATCCTGTCTCCAAATTCCCCATTTATATAATCCATCGCCTTACTGACTGTGCAAGTATCACATTTCACTTTTACATGGGCAGCAGAACTATGCAAATAAATACGGTCAGAATCCGCTAAGGCAGTTCTTGCAGCGCCTGGCTGGCTGCTTTCACTAGAGGATTTTATTGCTTTAGGAATTACCGCTTCATTGTTAGCCAGTATATTGCTTATGTGCTGAACTTGCTTTGCTGAGAAACGTGAATATTTATAACCCGTGAATTGGGCAGGTGCATGTGTAAACAAGTATATGACAACCCAAAACAGCAGCAGGAAAACAGTTAAGGTAAACCACTTGCGCCTTGTCCAATAGCTATGTACAGACGGGCTATGATAACCGTAGTAGGAATGTGGCAACATGTACTTTTTATTCGACACTGTATTCCGGTCTCTCTTACTTTTCTCTTTCTATATGCAGATTTCTCTGGGATTAAGCCCTTAAACCTTGGGGTGTGACACCGCTCTTACTTAAGGGTTGCTACAACACTGTATTTTTAATACATTGTATCTTTAGCAGGGTGTAAAATAAGTAAAACTTTAGCTTTCATCTTACTATTTGATTGTTATTAAGCTGCAAAAGCCTTGTTAATCGGGCTAAGTGTTTAATTATTGGGATAGCCCTCATTTACCCATCGCACTATTTCGTTAATGCTGCAGGCGTCCAGCATGGGCATATCTTTGGGCATAGGGTCCGGGCCTGTATGTTTGATTGCAGGAATCAATTGACCATTTGACGCCACTACAGCAAGATCTGAATATTGCCTGTAATCCAGGCCATTGGCAGTGCCCGGCCCTGTATGGCAACCACTGATGGCGCAATGTTGCTGCATTATAGGCAAAATCGTACCCGAATAAGTTACAGATGTGGTGTCGCATACTGTAGTTGATGGATAGAGATCAGCTGCTTTACGATTGTAGCAGGAACTGAAAACGAGTATAATCACTAAAAGAACAATTATCCTTTTCATTTGCTATCTGTCTTTATCATATAAATATAGATGTATTTATTATTCCAAACAAAACGCTACGATCTCCTCTCAAAAAACTAATTTTAAAATTCAGGTTCAAGTAAGATCATGGCGTCCATTCTTCTTCTTTGCTGTTTTGCGTTTATGGCAGGCTTTATTGACGCCATAGTAGGCGGAGGTGGACTTATACAATTGCCTGCATACTTTATCCTGCAGCCTCAACTCTCTCTCATTCAAACATTGGCGTGCAACAAAACCGCCTCCTTCTTCGGCACCATAGTGGCAACTGTTAGTTACGTGAAAAGAGTGAAAATAGATTGGAAACACCTCCAACCTGCCATTGTCAGCGCATTTATAGGTTCATTCAGCGGGGCCCTTTTGGTTAGTTTCATCCACAAAGAGCAGTTTATGCCCTTCATTATTTGTGCTTTGCTGCTTGTGCTGGTATATACGATACTTAAAAAAAACCTCGGGCTTCACCCAAATCATAAAGACCTTAGTACCACTACCTATTATTTATATTCAATAGGCACAGGCGGCATTATTGGTTTCTACGACGGGCTTATAGGCCCCGGCACAGGCAGCTTTATCATTTTTGCTCTTATCGTGTTATTCGGGTATGACTTCCTTCGCGCCAATGCCAATGCAAAAGTGCTGAATTGTGTTACCAGTGTTTCTGCCCTAATTTTTTTCTTTATTAAAGGCGCCATTGTGTGGCATATAGCAATACCTGTAGCAGCTTCCAATATGGCAGGTAATTACTTAGGCGCACACTTGGCCTTCAAGAAAGGCAGCGGGTTTATCAGGGTGTTTTTTATTGTTGTGGTGCTGGCGCTTATTGCAAAACTTAGTTATGATTATCTGCCGGTCTTTTTGAAATAGCTGTATGCATTTTTTCATAGATTAGCTTTTACCTTTGTCTTATGCCATTTAAGAAGATCCTACAAGAGGACATATCCTTTTTTCATTCCATTTCGGGAAACAATGTTTTAACTGATAAGGAGCAATTAGAACGCTGCGCATCAGATGAAACAGAAGATCTTCATTTCTTACCTGAAATTGTTTTGCAGCCCGATACCGTTGAGGCGGTAAGCAATATAATGAGGTATTGCAATGAGCAAACTATTCCTGTTACGGCACGTGGGGCAGGCACGGGATTGAGCGGGGGGGCCTTAGCAATATATGGCGGTGTGGTGCTGGACATGAAGCGGTTTAATAAGATCATCAAGCTTGATAAAAGAAATTTCCAAGTTATAACGGAGCCTGGTATCATTACCCAGGAACTACAGGAATATGTAAAAGCGGAAGGCTTGTTTTATCCGCCGGACCCCGCCAGTAAAGGTTCTTGTTTTATAGGTGGGAATGTTTCTGAAAATTCAGGCGGCCCTAAAGCTGTGAAGTATGGGGTGGTGAAAGATTATGTACTTAACCTGGAGATAGTATTGGCGAACGGCGATGTGATGTGGACTGGCGCCAATGTCCTGAAGAACGCTACAGGGTACAACCTTACTCAATTGGTTGTGGGCAGCGAAGGCACCTTAGGCATCATCACAAAAATTGTATTAAGGCTGATACCGGCTGTGAAGCATGATCTTTTATTGCTGGTTCCTTTCCGCTCTGCGGTGCAGGCCTGCGAAGCGGTGAATGCTATTTTGCTGGCGGGCTATACCCCATCGGCTTTAGAATTTATGGAGCGCGATGCGTTGGAATGGTCTATGCGTTATGTAAAGTCAGAAGGCATTCATTTGCCGGATGATATTGAAGCGCATTTGCTGATAGAAGTGGATGGGAATGATATGGAACAATTGTATAAAGACGCAGAAGCCATATCCGCGATCGTGCAGCAGTATAATATTGACGAAGTGCTTTTTGCTGACAGCCACGAGCAAAAACAAATGCTATGGACATTGCGCCGTAAGGTGGGCGAAGCTGTTAAAAGCAATTCCATATATAAAGAGGAAGACACTGTGGTGCCGAGGGCAGAGTTACCAGAATTGTTGCAGATCATTAAAAGAATTGGAAAAGAATATGGTTTCCAGTCGGTATGTTATGGACATGCCGGTGATGGCAACTTGCATGTGAACATTGTAAAAGGAAAGATGAGTGATGAAGACTGGAAGCTTAAACTACCGCAGGGAATAAGAGTCTTATTTAAAGAAGTGGCACGGTTGGGGGGAACAATATCCGGCGAGCATGGCATTGGGCTTGTTCAGAAAGAATACATGGATATTGTTTTCAATAATGCGCAAATCAGCCTAATGAAAGAAATAAAACGAGTTTTTGACCCTAAAGGCATATTAAACCCCGGAAAAATATTTTTATAGGTTTCAGATATTTATTAAAAAAAAGCTAAAAAACAATAGAAAACTACTGTAATGTGTTTTTGCACTAACTTCGTAAAATAAATAATCAACATGAAACGACCATCCTAAAGCTGAAATTATGTTAGCAGGGAGTAAGAATTCCTCTGTTGAATTTGATTTTGGAGTTGGTGGGAGTTCCATCTGGCAAAAAAAAATAAAACTATTTTCAGATGAAGTATATCATTTCCATATTGATGCTGTTTGTTGGTATCAATACTATTTCAGCACAGGACACCTACAGCAGCAGCGGACGGCCTGACCATGCTCAAAAGAAAAAAAAGCAAGAAGGTTTCGACCCTAGTAAACTGATAATTGGTGGCGGACTGGGCGGATTGAGTTTTGGTGGCGGATATACCAGTTTCGGTATTTCCGGACTAGTAGGTTATAAGTTCACCAACACAATTTCTGCCGGGATAGAATTGGGTTATCAATATATGAATATTCAGAACGATCCTGTCGATCTTTATGATAATTCCGGAAATTATATGGGTACTTATCCTTTTAACTGGAAATCTACTATCTATACTACAGGTTTATGGTCAAGGCAAATGGTATGGAAAAACTTTTTTGTGCAGGAAAGATTTGAAATGCTGAATGTTGATAATTATCAGAATTTCGGCATGGATGTTTATGGAAATATTATAGCCAGCGATAACAGGCAGTGGATACCCGCATTGATATTTGATGCCGGCATACGCCAACGCATAACAGAAAATTTTTCAGCAATTTTATTTGTTGGCTATGATGTAATACAAAATTCCAACAGCCCGTATTATAGAACACTTGATATTGGTGTGCTTTTTAACTCCGGTTTCTGATTTTTTGCAAACTATTTTTCAAGGCTTTGCCAAATAACGGCAAAGTCTTTTTATTTTTAGGCAAATGAATTCAGTGATACTTTTATCTATTGTCCTTTTTTATTTCGCAGTCTTGCTGAGCATTGCTTTTTATACATCCCGCCATTCCAACAATGAATCTTTTTTTATAGGCAACCGCAGCAGCAAATGGTGGCTGGTGGCCTTTGGTATGATAGGCACTTCTCTTTCAGGAATGACGTTTATTTCTGTGCCGGGTACGGTTGGCAGCAAGGGCTTTGATTATTTCCAGGTGGTAATAGGTTATTGGCTGGGCTATTTTGCCGTTGCATTTATTCTGCTGCCTATCTATTATAAAATGCACCTTACGTCCATCTATACTTATCTTGAAAGACGCTTAGGTGCTATCTCTTATAAAACCGGGTCGTTGTTCTTTATTCTCTCCCGCACACTAGGGGCTACTTTACGTTTATACCTCGTCATCAAAGTGCTGGAAAAATTTGTGCTGGAAGGCATGGGTATTTCTTTTGAGCTGACGGCTGTTGTTATACTCGGGTTGATCTTGCTTTACACTTTTAGAGGAGGCGTAAAAACTATTGTGTGGACAGATACCCTGCAAACAACTTTTATGCTGCTTGCCTTGATTGTTTGTGTGGTATATATCATGCACTCCCTGCATCTTGATCTTGCAGGCACATGGAGCGCCATGCAGGCAAAGGGTTATACAAAATTCATACAGTCAGACCCCAAGCACAGTAGTTTCTTCTTAAAGCAAATTCTTGGCGGTGCTTTTATAACCATAGCCATGACAGGCTTGGACCAGGAAATGATGCAGAAAAATATAAGCGTAAGCAATCTGAAGGATTCGCAGAAGAACATGATCACTTTCTGTTTCACCTTATTGGTTGCTAATTTCATTTTTCTTCTTTTAGGTGGTTTGCTTTATCTATATGCCAGTGCCAATGGTATCACAGCCACCGGAGATGACCTGTTTCCAACAATAGCTATGAACAGCGGACTGCCCTTCTTTATTACAGTATGCTTTTTAATAGGTTTGGTATCGGCTGTTTTCCCCAGCGCTGATGGTGCCCTTACCGCATTGACCTCGTCCTTCTGCATAGATATATTGGGAATGAAAAGAAGGACGGACATCGGTGAAAAACAAAAATCAAGAACAAGGCTGATCGTACATAATACGTTTGCGCTTGTTTTTCTTATTTGTATATTTTTCTTCAGGCGGATAGATAACGGATCGCTTATACAAACTTTGCTTGTTGTAGCGGGGTATACCTACGGTCCTTTACTGGCACTTTTCTCATTTGGCATTTTTACGAAGAGAAGCGTAAGAAACGAGTTTGTACCCTTTATTTGTTTAATATCCCCTATTGTATGCTATATATTGAAACAGCATGACAAAGAATGGCTGAATGGCTATTGTGTTGGCACTGAACTGCTAATAATAAATGCTGGCATTGCTTTTGTACTTCTATTATTGTCATCAACAAAAATGGCACAAGTGAAAAGTGCAGAAAACCTATGAAAGAGAAATTCACGAAGATAAAAATGCGCGACTGGACAGAAACCAAGGCCCACTCCAGCTGGCAGATATTTAAGATAATGGCAGAATTTGTGCAGGGCTTTGAAAGCCTTGCCAAAATTGGCCCCTGCATTTCCATTTTCGGATCTGCCAGGACCAAGCCGGGGCATAAGTATTATGAATTGACCGTTGAAATAGCAAGGCGACTTGCAGAAGATGGATTTGGTATCATAACGGGAGGCGGGCCCGGCATTATGGAAGCTGCCAATAAAGGAGCGACAACAGCAGAAGGCCTCTCGGTCGGATTGAATATTTCTCTTCCTTTTGAAAAATCGGATAATGCATTTATTGGCCAGGACATGGCTGTGGACTTCGATTACTTCTTTGTTCGTAAGGTTATGTTCACTAAATACGCACAGGGCTTTATTATGATGCCGGGAGGATGGGGAACCATGGACGAGTTTTTTGAAATAGCTACCCTTGTGCAAACCCGTAAATTTTTCCAGGCCCCAATGATATGCGTAGGCTCAGCTTATTGGAAAGGCTTATTTGCCTGGATGAAGGAAACCATGCAGGACGCGGAAAGCAATATAAGCCCCGGAGACCTGGACCTAATAAAAATTTTTGACACTGCGGACGAAGTGGTAGAACATATCCGCGACTTTTATTCTCATAACAAATTACAACCCAATTTCTGATTTCATGGCGCATCGTTTAGTAGAACAGGCATTAGAAGAGTACAGTGAAAATTTTACAAGCCCTGAAAACGCTGTGTTGGCAGCCCTTAACCGCGAAACCAATATAAAAGTGCAGATGCCTGTTATGTTATCCGGGCATTTACAGGGCGCAGTATTACAAATGATAAGCCACATGATAGCCCCAAAGTATATTTTAGAGGTAGGCACATACACCGGCTATTCCGCTATCTGCCTTGCAGCAGGGCTAAAAGAGGGAGGCGCATTGCATACAATAGATATTAATGAGGAGTTGGAAAGCATGTGCAGCAGATATTTCCGTGAAGCAGGAGTAGCGGATAAAATAATACAGCATGTCGGCAATGCCGCAGATATCATACCCAAACTCGATCATAATTTCGATCTTGTTTTTATTGATGCTGACAAACAGAACTACCACCTGTATTACGACCTCGTCTTTGACAAAGTGCCACTTGGCGGATTTATACTTGCGGACAATGTATTGTATGACGGGGAGGTAATATTAGCACCAGACAAACAAAGTAAAAATGCTAAAGCCATATCTGCGTTTAATGAAAAAGTAAAGGCCGATAAAAAAGTAGAACATGTTCTACTGCCTGTGAGAGACGGCATTATGCTGATGCGGAAAATTGCCATGTAGCCGCCTGTTCTGAAAATTACGGCCCCACTCCGTGAAATATTAGGAAATCCATTACAATTAATTCTTTATTTTTAGGCGTTTATGAATAGGCGGCTAATAATTTGTATTGCTATTTTGTGTTCCGTTGTTTCTAACATACATGCACAGGATGACGCAGGATATACAGAGAGAGTGAATCAATACGTGGCGAAGTATAAAGGGCTTGCTATGGAAGAACAGAAACGTTGCGGCATGCCCGCAGCGGTTATACTGGCCCAGGCCATATTAGAAACTGAGGCCGGCAGCAGCGAACTGGTAAAAGGCGCCAATAATCATTTTGGCATAAAATGCAAAACGGGCTGGAAAGGCGAGACATTTACCCATACAGATGATAAAGAGGATGAATGCTTCCGGAAATACAAAACCGTATTAGAGTCTTATAAAGATCATTCTGATTATTTAAAAAATACACCCCGTTACGCTTCATTATTCAAATTGTCGGTAACTGATTATGCTGCCTGGGCAATCGGTCTAAAACAATGTGGCTATGCCACCAATCCTATATATGCACAGAAGCTGATAGGATTTATAGAAGATTACCATTTGCAGGAATATACATACGCTGTTTTGAATAGCAAAAGCAATTCGTATTCCGAACTTATTGCCCAGGACGAAAAGGAAAGAAAGGACACCCTAAGACCTAAAATACCTGTTTCTACACCGATAGATACATTTGCTTTTAAGAAAATAAAAAAGGCAAAGGATACAATGTTGATAGCAAAAGTTGCTGATTCAGCAACACAAAAAATGGCTTCTTTTGTGAAAAAAGACAGCACTTATTCGAGGGCCATAACAAATATACCTGTCAACCAAACAATTGTAAAACAAGCGGATACCGTCGCAGTAATAAAAGATACTGTATCTAAAACCATTTTAACCAAAACCGATACAGGCGGACAGGTGCCAGCCAACATTAATGCCACCGCTGCAGCAAACTCCTTGAAAGGCACTGACTCCGTTAAAAAAAACAGTGTATCAAAAACACTGACAATGCATGGGCTGAAAGCATTCTACGCACACAAAGGAGACATGCTGTTAGAAGCGGCCGTTAAATATAATATACGATACGCAAAACTGCTGGAGATAAATGATTTGCCGGATGCGCCATTGGAGAAGGATATGTATATCTATCTTGAAAAGAAACCTACGGAAGGAACACACCCTTCACATATAGTACAAAGTGGCGAGACCCTACAGGAGATATCCCAAATAGAGTGTATACAGTTAAAACGTCTGATGGCGTATAACGACCTGGAACCTGGAGATATGCCGGCTGTGGGGGCTAAGCTATTTTTAAAACAAGTTGCATTAAAAAAACCGCCTTTAGTTAATGCTAACGCGCCACACAAAAACATTTCCGTGTCGGCTGACACTGTAAATAAAGCACAGACTAAAATACCTGATAATTATATTACCAAACCTGCGACAGAGGAAACACCTTTGCCAGTAAGCCCTGCAGCGCCTGTAGCTATGGCTGCTCCCGCTTCCGGTAATGGCGCTGATGATACTATAAAAGCGCCCGGCAGCCTTTCAGAGTCACAGCAGGATAAACTGACACAATTGAAATCTAAATTGGACAAAGTTGTGTATTCAGCTGATACCCTAGCACCTGTGGAAGCTATGCAGGCAGCACAAATGCAGCAAGGCAATACTGAAACCCCGCAAGCTGCTCAGCCGGAACAGGCCCGTGTCATTAAAATCGTTTCAGATTCCGCGAACTACTATACTGTAAAGGACGGCGATACGATTTACAACATAGCCCACCGCTTTAATATAACAATGCGCCAACTGAACTCGTGGAATAATCTTGACCCGGATTCGGGTATAAAAAAAGGAATGAAGCTAAAAGTGAAAGAGTAGGGTAATGTGAAAATATGCAAATGAGAAAATGTGCAAATTATGTCCATAAGTAACTAAAAGTTTTATATGCCTTCTTCAATGATACAGGTTCATGATAAGCGTTTTGAAATTTTTATTTCGAAAGAGAAAATCAATGAACGTATTGCTGAGATTGGCAGAGAGATAAGTAAAGACTACTTAGGACTAAATCCTTTATTTATAGGCGTACTGAATGGCTCTTTTATTTTCGCGTCTGATCTTTTCCGCTGTTTAAGTATTGAGGCTGAGATCTCATTTATTAAACTGGCTTCGTATAAAGGCATGTCTTCCAATGGCGATGTTATAACGGCCATAGGCTTGGATGAAAATATTAACCAGAGGCATATTATTATTACGGAAGACATTGTTGACACAGGCAAAACCCTCAGTTCTTTTTTGCCTGAGTTGCTACAGCGCAATCCGGCATCCGTAAAGATCGCCAGCTTCCTGTCTAAACCTGAAGCACGGCAATATAATGTAGAGCCCGACTATATCGGCTTCGAGATACCAAATAAGTTTGTGATCGGCTATGGGCTTGATTATGACAGGCTGGGAAGGAATTTGCCGGATCTGTATGTGACCTCCTCTGTCTCCTCCGAAGTCCCATAGGGATAAAGAGTAGAAGTGTAGCGCAGTATTAATAGAAAATATTTTCTGCGGAAACATTTTGCTTCAACAATCCTCCTTGCTTTGCTTTTTCAAAAAGTGTAAGGATTGCTTTTCTGCCCTCTTCGCCCAAATCTGTGCTGTATTCGTTTACATAGAGATTTATATGCTTGCGCATCACATCTTCTTCCATTTCCTGCGAGTTTTGAATTACAAAATCCGAAAGGACCGGATAATTCTTCCAGGAATATAACAGGCTTTCTTTTATGATGCCGTCCACTGTAGCACATAACGCTTTATCGAAACTTCTGCGTATCACAATGCCACCAAGGGGTATAGCTGCGTTAACAGTATTCTCCCACCAATCGCCCAGGTCTATTAATTTGTTGAGGCCTTTTTGCGTATAAGTGAAGCGGCTTTCATGAATGATGAGCCCGGCGTCAAATTCTCCGGATAAAACCCTTTCTTCTATCTCGCTAAAAACTATCTCTGTTTTATTTTTTGCCTGTGGAAAAGCCAGCGATAAAAGCAGATTGGCAGTAGTGTTAATACCGGGAATTGCAATTTTAAAACCTGCAATGTTGGCAAGATCTAATGGCTTTTTAGAAATCAATAAAGGCCCTACACCTTTGCCCAGCGCACTGCCACTATGTAACAAAGCATATTGTTGCACAGTATGCAGAAATGTATTGTAACTGAGTTTGGTAATATCAAGTTTGCCTTTCTCTGCCCATCGGTTAAGTGTTTCCACATCTTCCATGACATAGTCAAAGGAAATGCCTTTAGTATCCATTATGCCATGCACCATAGCATCGAAAATAAAAGTATCGTTGGGGCAAGGGCTAAACCCTAATGTCAATTTCATTGCTTTGTATCATTTTCCATTTCCACAAAATCTATTAACCACTTATTCAGAGCTATAATAGTTTCTTTCATTTTCCACTTACTTTTATCACGTGGCTCAATATAATTAGATATGCAACGTACTTGTGCAAAAGGAATATTCTCATTAAGGCCTGCATAATGAAAAGCAGCACCTTCCATGCTCTCTACCCTGCAATCAAATTTTTCGATGCGTTTTTTAATTGTGTCTTCATTTCCACTTACTGTGTTTACAGTTAAGCCGCTTACAGCAATAAGTCTATCGATTGCCGGTATAGAAAGCTTAGGCGCAACCAATTCGCCATCTGTAAAAGGGAAGACGTATTTTTCAAGCAAGCCCATTTCAAAAATATCCAGGTATTTATCATGGTCTTCGGCACCAAGGTCACCAAACTGGTCGCTTTTGATATAAACAAGGTCCCCCAAATTCAGCTGCCTGTCATAAGAGCCACAAACCCCTGTCTGCATTACAAGTTGATATTTCTGCTTCACAAGCGCCTTTGTAAGAGCATAAGTTGTTGCCACCATACCAACACCTGTCAGGCAAATATCTATTGTATTGCCCTGCCTGGTATAGCCGGAATTACCTGTTTTTGCCCACGTATTTTCCAAATGATCCAGCAAGGGCCTGACTTCGAATTCCGTTGCCGAAACGATCAATAGCTTCATTATGCAATATTAATCAAAAGCAGGTATCGGCTTCAGTGGCATCCTAAAATAGGACTATGTCGTTTATCTATGGATTCATTTTTGTGAAAAAGGCTATATAAGTCTAATTTTGCATCATAAATTAGCAAAATGGTTTATTTAACACGTGTAGAACATTTTAACGCAGCCCACCGTTTATATAATAAAGCCTGGACAGACGAACACAATAACGAGGTTTTCGGGAAGTGCGCCAATCCCAACTGGCATGGACATAATTATGAGCTGCATGTTACCATAAAAGGTGAACCGGACCCCGAAACAGGGTTTATTTTTAATGCCAAGACATTAGGTGACCTTATAAAGGATGTAGTAGTAGAAAAGGTAGATCACCGCAACCTGAATATGGACGTGGACTTTATGGCTGGCAAATTTACCAGTGCGGAGAACTTTGCTATAGGCATCTGGAACGAATTACAACCACATATAAAAAAAAGAGGCAGCACAATGCATTGTGTAAGGCTGGTGGAAACTCCTAAAATATATGTAGAGTATTTCGGATAAAAATTTATTGATCGTTCATTAAAATTATTAATGTGGCCTATACAAGACAAGATAATTATTGCGAAGATACCCTTGCTAAAATGATGGAGCATTATAGCGGCATCATAGCGCAGATAGAAGAAGACCCTAAACGGGAAGGTTTGGAGAAGACCCCCGAACGTATTGCAAAAGCTATGCAATACTTTACGCAGGGTTACCACATGGACGCTAAGGAGATCATTAATTCTGCAAAATTTCATGAGTCTTACAGCGAGATGGTGATAGTAAAAGATATAGAACTCTATTCTTTGTGCGAACACCATATGCTGCCATTCTTTGGCAAGGCCCATATTGCTTATATCCCCAACGGCAGTATAACGGGGTTGAGTAAAATAGCCCGGGTGGTGGATTGTTTTGCCCGCCGCCTGCAGGTGCAGGAACGTATGACGCACCAGATATTAGATGCCATACAGGAAGCCCTGAACCCCCTTGGTGTGGCGGTAGTTATAGAAGCAAAGCACTTATGTATGATGATGCGGGGCGTATCTAAGCAAAACAGTGTTACCACTACGTCGGCATTCAGTGGGCAGTTCCAGGCAAATTCGACCCGGTCTGAGTTTTTGAAGCTGATAACTGCAGATTTGTATTAATACTTGCGAATCATTGGCAACAAAAAATAATTCTTATATTTGCGTCCCCCGTTTTTATGAACTCATAAAGGGTTCGGGAAGTAGCGCAGCCCGGTAGCGTACATGGCTGGGGGTCATGTGGTCGCAGGTTCGAATCCTGTCTTCCCGACAAAAGCTCAACAGTAATGTTGGGCTTTTTTTTATGCATCATACGCTCTATTCTATTTCCATAACTCATTGTTTTCCTATTTATTTGCAAATCTTTTCCATCAAATCACAGTATTCATTAAAATGAAACACGTTTACTTCTCAATTTTATTGCCGCTTATAATAACGGCCAAGCCATTTAATACCGCTGCCCAGATATCCAATATTGATGACGTTAAAAAATCACTGCAAACTACCAATCTTGATACCATTGCATGGGTCTATGGTGGTGTGCTTGATATTGGTGCAAATGAGGGCTTTCTTCATAACTGGGCTGCAGGAGGCGAGTTGGCTTCTCTTACCGTAAACGGCATCTTCAGCGGGCATTTAGACAGGCTGCATAATAAAGAAATATGGAGTAATAACCTGGACATCACTTACGGGCTTAATTATACTTATTCTACAGGCTTCGTTCCTCATAAAACGGATGACCGCATAGATTTTACATCGAAGTATGGCAAAAGAATAGACTCCGCAAGGGATATTTTTTTCACAGGTCTTTTCAATTTTAAGTCGCAGTTTACAAAAGGATATGATTATACTTTAACAAATTGGGACAGCTCTTCTACTTCAAAGTTTTTATCTCCCGCATACTTTACCACTGCCATTGGGCTTGAGTATAGAAGGGGAAGTGATATCAGCTTGTTCTTATCTCCCATAGCCGGAAGGCTCACAGTGGCAGACAAATATTATACCTCTCAGTTACCTCAAGGGGCATTTGGGGTACCCTATAATAAGACAGCCTATTACCAATTCGGCGCTTATTTTTCCGGCAGATATGTTTATAACATCAGTAAGAATGCAATCTATAAAGTCCGCCTCGACCTCTACTCAAATTATCTTGCCAAAGACACAAAAGACAGCACAGGAAATATCATAAAGAGAGATAACCCGGGCAATATATCCGTATTGTTCGATAATTTACTTTCATGGAAAGTATCAAAGTATCTTAATGTAGTTTTGGGAGCAACATTTATCTACGATAATAATATTCCTTACAGTAAATACGTTGACAACAGCAGCACACTTAAAGATGATCCCGGCAAGAACCTTGGCTGGCTGCAAATAAAACAAGTTTTTACGCTTGGCGTAGAGTACAAGTTCTAAATACACTGAAAGTTTATTTTGGCATTCTTCCTTCGAATAGGCTTATTTTGCATTGCTAATGTCGCTTTTTTTTACATCGTTAAATTCGGGTAGTAATGGTAATTGTTATTATGTAGGTAATAGCAATGAAGCTGTGTTGGTAGATGCCGGCATATCTTGCAGGGAGACCGAGAAACGTATGAAACGTTTAGGTTTGTCTATGCAAAAGGTGAAGGCCATCTTTATAAGTCATGAGCATGGCGACCATATAAAAGGCATGGACGTGATGGCACACAAGTATCAAATACCCATCTATATCACCAAGAACACCTTGATTGGGGGCCGCTTGAAACGCAATAAAAAACTATGGGTAGATTTTAAAGCTGAAGAACCTATAAAGATAGGGGATATGACAGTGCATCCTTTCTCAAAACAGCACGATGCATCAGACCCACATAGTTTTACCATTGAATGCACTGGGATAAAGGTTGGTGTGTTTACAGACGTCGGCATTGTTTGCGACAATCTTATCAAGCATTTTAAAGAATGTCATGCTGCTTTTCTTGAAGCGAACTATGACGAACAAATGCTGGAACATGGCGGGTATCCGCTTCATCTTAAAAACCGCATACGTGGTGGTAGGGGCCACTTATCAAACCACCAGGCTTTGCGGCTTTTCAAGGAGCATAGACCTCCGTTCATGAGCCATTTGTTTTTATCGCATCTTTCAAAAGAAAATAATGATCCCGAATTGGTGCATGCCCTATTTGCAAATGAGGCCAGTAAAACAAATATCGTTATCGCGTCCCGATATAAAGAAACGGATGTTTACACTATAGGTGGTGTAAACCAAGTTGAATATAAAAGGAAGCTAAGTGAAAAGCCTGCCCAGATGTCTTTATTTTGACGTATCAGAGTTTAAACTCCGCTACTACTTTATAGTTGCCTTCATTTTCAGCATCCTTCCTGAGTAATATAAGCGCATCGGCAATGAATTTGCTTTCATACTTTTTATCCTTAAACACCTCCCAAACTTTATCGGTGTTTTTTTTATTCATGCCCTTGGCGATCGTAATGTGGGGCTCGTAGTAAAAATGCAGCTTCCTTTTCTTGTCTATCGCGCTGCACAACTTAAGAGCGGGGTAAATAGCTTTAATAATAGTAGTGAAATAGCTGAGTGGTTTTGGCTGGATGTAAACAGAGCCGGCCGAATGCATACAGCCGTAATCCTGGAGCCAGATAAATGATGACCTTATTCTTCCCTTTAAACTGCCCCTGAGTCCCTCAATAACCGATTCTTCGAAAAGCGGGTTGGCGAAAAAACTAACGATAGATATGTGGGGACGTGACTGCTTGCCCGGGTAGTTACCGATGATCTCTGCAAGCTTTTTCTTGGCATAGGTTACGTCATTTGAAACCTTTTCATCAGGGTTCATCACCAAAAGGTATTCTCCATACAAAACAGGTGTTTGTAAAGAAAATAAGGATGATTGCACGCGTTCTGTTTGGTCCATTCAGGCAAAAAAGCTTTCCGAAGATACTTTTTTATCTGCAAGTTGAATAGAAAATGAGCCAAATAAGCGGTAAAAGGCATCTAAATTAGCTTATTAAAATATAGATATATGCCGAAAGTAAACCGCTCTCCCTGCTTATTAAACAAGTGATATTGAGCCGTGGAACCTAATTTGATGCGATTTAATTTGGATAAGTCACTTTGTTAATTAATTTTGTCTTGCTATTTAACATGTAAAATCAAGATTTGTGGCGTACGAAAATAAAAATTTTGGCGGTGACCGTAACAACGACAACCGTAATAATGAAAGCCTTTTTAGCAAACGCATAAAAGCCGGCAAGAGAAGAACTTACTTTTTTGATGTCCGTGCCACACGTGGAAATGATTATTTTATCACTATCACAGAAAGCAAAAAACGTTTTGACGATAACGGTTACGACCGCCATAAGATGTTCCTTTATAAGGAAGATTTCAACAAATTCCTGGTTGCACTTACAGAGACCATATCTTATGTAAAAACCGACCTGATGCCTGATTTTGATTTCGACGCGTATAACCATGACCAGGAAAGCGAAGAAGGAGCAACTGTTTCAGCACCGGCGGAAACTGAAAGTGTTACAGAAACAATAAGCAGCAGTGCAGAAGAAGGTAGCAGTGTTGATGATTGGAAGATCTAAAATTTATACTAAAATATATTTATGATCCCTTGCCCAGGCATGGGATTTTTTTTGCCCGAAAGATTCCTGCAATCGCCGCCTGTGGCTTATCTTAGTGATAAAGGTTCCGGCAAAGCGGAACCTTTATTTGAAATTGTATCATCCCCGACATTGGGACTCTAATGTCTTAATATTTATGCATTTGCATCTTCCTGTGGTTTCTTCATAATAGCATATACTTCTACTGCAAAGCCAAGCAGAATAACTATTGGCGCCAGCGTGATGCGACGGAAACTATATATCTCGTCATACAGAAATTTGTGCGGGTCGGGGCTCTTGCCTCCGCTCATAAGCATAAAGCCTATCAATATCAAAACCACACCTCCTATCATCCATGTATAATTGCCTTTGTCAAAAAGAAAAACTTGGTTGCCACGGGGCTCACCGCTTTTAGCAATAACTGCCGGACGACTGCTTAGAGGCTTGGGCGTCGGAGCTACTTTTTGTATTGGTGTTGCTTGTGTTTTATTTGCTGTTGCCATATTACAAATGTAGGAAAAAAGTCAAAAATTAATTACTTAATAAAGATCATCAACATGCATTTTAAGATATTTTAGCACCGAGCGATGCGTGCTAAGCATAGATATTAAAATTCCCAATACTATCATACCAATCATAAGAATGATAAACATGGGGGTGCTTTGCAGCAGGCGAAGTTCCGGCAGCTGGGTCTGCGCAAAATAGATAAGCACCCAAAGGCCGGCCACCGATATAAGACCGCTTATCAGGCCATTTAAAAACGCTCTTTGATCAAACGGGCGGGAAATGAAAAAGCGGGTAGCACCAACCATCTGCATGGTCTTGATGAGGAAGCGGTTGCTGAACATAGCTAACCGGACTGTATTATCTATGAGGAAAATAACGACAATAAACAATACTAAAGAGATACTACCCAAAATGATGCCTATTTTGCCAAAAGTGCTGTCCATTTGGTCCACTACCACTTTCGACCATGTAACATCTCGCACCACATTGCTCTGCATGATGAATGTCCTGATCTTTTGCAGGCTGTCTTTGTTCACATATTCTTCGTGCAGTTTCATTGTAACAGACGTGAACAGCGGGTTATAACCCATAAAGTCCAGTATGTTCTCGCCTTCTACCTGGCTCTCCATTTTAATTGCTTCGTCTTTTGTTATGATCCTGCTCTCCCGCACGAAAGGCTGCTTCTCCAGTATTGCCTTCATCCGCTGCACGTTTTCGTCCTTTGTATTATCATGGAAATCTACCTGCACCTCGAGGTCTTCCTTAAATGCGCGGCTCAGGGCTCTGCCATTTATCACCAGCCAGCCAAGTATGCCCAAGAGGAACAACACAAGGGACACACCCATTATGGCGTAGAAATAGGATGGTTTTGCTTTTTTTCCGTTTGCCATTGATTATTGCCGATACTTAGTGCTTCAAATGTATGAAAAATAGTAGAGAAGGAAATGTGAATTAATAAATTCAAACTCTTGAATTTCAAATTCGGGGCAAATGAGTATTTTTAGTCAATTTTAAAAATACAGATGCAAGATCTTAGGGCCTTTTTTGAGACGGAACATTTTATAGAATCTAAGCTGCCGGGAACTTACCAGCAGATGCAGTTGGGCACAAATATTAAATGCGCCACGGGGAATAATTTTGACTGGGACGACGCAGATATTGTGATAGTGGGATGTGGGGAAAGGAGGGGTGAAGAGGAAAATGCCGAATATAGCGGGAGCCCCGATGCGGTTAGGGAACAATTATATAAATTATATAACTGGCACCTTGCAGTGAAAATTGCCGATGCGGGAAATATTCGTTGCGGGGCGACACTGGGCGATACTCGGGCCGCGTTGCTTGCGGTACTTGAGGAAATACACCAGGCAGGCAAGATAGCCTTAGTGATAGGTGGCAGCCATGACCTGACTCTACAGCAGTATGATGTGTTTAAGAAAGCAGAGCAGATGATAACGGTGGCTGCCGCGGATATGCTCATAGACCTGGACGAGACAGAGACGATCACTTCGCGCAGCTACCTGATGGACATGCTAACCTCGCAACCCAATTTTGTGGGGCATTACAGCCATATAGGTTTTCAAAGTTATTATGCACACCCCAAGATGCTGGAGACGCTGGACAAAATGCGTTTCGATTTCTTCAGGCTTGGCAAGGCAAGAGAGCATATAGAAGATATGGAGCCTGTGCTACGGTCGAGCAATATGTTTAGTTTCGACATTAATACAATTCGTTACAGCGATTCGCCTGCGAATGTGCATGGCTCGCCAAATGGTTTTACGGGTGATGAAGCCTGCATGTTGACACGTTATGCGGGTATGAGCAATAACCTGAGCTCGTTCGGGATATTTGGTTATAATAGTGCCGATGATACGCACTGCATGAGCGCTATACTTATTGCGCAAATGATCTGGTATTTTGTGGATGGCTACTTAGTGCGCAAGACGGAGGCAAGGCTGGTGGAAAGAGAGGAGTTTGTGCTGTTCAACGTGGCTTTTACGGACAATGACACAATATTTCTGAAAAGCAAGCGCACTAACCGCTGGTGGATGAAATTGCCAAACGGGGTGTTTGTTCCATGTTCTTACAATGATTACCTGCTGGCGAGCAAGGGGGATATTCCCGAGAGGTGGTTGAGGGAGCAGGAAAGGTTGTTGTGATAGTTAATCCAACTTACTTAGAGGTTAATTTGCCTGTTGTTTTTTATTGTTCGACGCAATCTCACCTATCCATCTTACGAGGCTAAATATGAAACATATTACTGCCAGTTGAGCAGATAATTTATTTGCGGGCCACTTCAGCAAGGTAGCTATTATGGCATATGCTACTAAAACACACGCGGCTATCAGCAATAAGCGATTTGAGTTCTTCATAACTGAAATTTGAAATAAAGTTAATAAAATGACCCAATTTACAACTTAGACATACCCCCCTAAAATAGATAATTGTTGTTTGAATATCGTATTTTTGCATGCAGAAAGCCATCTCATTAAAGAGGTGGCTTTTTTATACAATCGTAAATAAAGAATAAGCCTGTGATAGAATCAAAGATTAGTTTACAAAATGAAAAGGCTGTGCTGGTGGGCCTGGTGCATAAGGACCAGGGCGAGGACCAGGTGAAAGAATATCTTACCGAACTGGCTTTCTTAGCCGATACTGCAGGTGCGCAAACGCAAAAAATGTTTACCCAGAAATTGCCGCACCCAGATAGCAAAACTTTTGTGGGCAAGGGCAAGCTGCAGGAGATAAAGGAATATGTAAAGGCAAAGGGCATAAACCTTGTGATATTTGATGATGAACTAACGGGATCGCAGATAGGTAATATAACTGACGCACTGGAAACCAAAACCATTGACCGCAGCGACCTGATACTGGATATCTTTGCAAGCCGTGCCAAAACCGCGCAGGCAAAAGTGCAGGTGGAGCTGGCACAATACCAATATATATTACCGCGGCTGAAAGGGATGTGGAAACACCTGGAAAGACAGGGGGGCGGTATAGGAAGTCGTGGCCCTGGGGAAACAGAAATAGAAACAGACAGGCGTATAGTAAAGGACAAAATATCGCTGCTGAGGAAAAGGCTGGCCGAAATAGACAAGCAGGCCATGACGCAGCGGCAGGAACGCGGCACTTATATTCGTGTGGCACTGGTGGGTTATACCAATGTGGGCAAGAGTACATTGATGAGCCTGCTGAGCAAAGCTGATGTGTTTGCCGAAAATAAATTATTCGCCACCCTCGACACTACCACGCGGAAGGTTGTATATGAACAAACACCTTTCCTGCTGAGTGATACCGTAGGGTTCATACGTAAGCTGCCTCACCATTTGGTGGAGAGTTTTAAAAGTACACTGGATGAAGTGCGTGAAGCTGACTGCTTGCTGCACGTTGTGGATATATCGCACCCGGCATACGAGGACCAAATGGCGGTAGTGAATAAAACGCTGGTAGAGATAGGCGCTTTTGAAAAACCGATACTCACCATCTTCAACAAGATGGATATTTATGAGGAAAAGGTTTTTGATGAATGGCTGGATGCTGAAGTGAAGCAAGACCTGCTGCAACAATTAAAAGACCGCTGGGAGCATATTACAGAGGGTATGTGTGTTTTTATATCGGCTACTGAAAGAACAAATATAAATGTACTGCGCCAAACGATCTTGGATAAAGTGAAGGCTTTGTACCAGGAGCGGTATCCGTATATGACTAAGTTTTATTGAGATAATTTTACACATCGATACTGACCGTGGGCGTGCCCAACAAAAATTCTATAACCCTGGGAAAATAAAAATGCTCCAGGTGGTGGATGCGTTCTGCAAGGCTGGCAGGGGTATCATTTTCTAATACTTTACAACGAGCTTGCAATATGATATCGCCGCTGTCATATACTTCGTTTACGTGGTGGATGGTAATGCCCGATTCCTGTTGTTTGGCATTTATTACTGCATTGTGTACGTGGTGTCCGTACATACCTTTACCCCCATGTAAGGGTAGCAGTGCAGGGTGAATATTTATGATCTTGTTTGGGAAAGCCTTAATAATACTGTCAGGAATTTTCCATAAAAAGCCTGCCAATACTACCAATGATGGTTTGCAACTTTCCATCTGGTCAATAATAAGTGTTTCGTGGATGGTTTTTTTATCCACTATAAGGAAGGGGATCTCTTCATTCATGGCAATATCCAATACACCTGCATCAGGCTTGTTGCACACTATAAGAGCTACTTTGGCAATAGCATTCCTTTTGAAGTAGTCAATTATAGCGCGGGTATTTGTTCCGGTTCCTGAGGCAAAAATGATCAAAGAGTGCATAATGATTGTAAATTTAGCAAAATAATAGAGACCTCTCCCTACCTCTCCGAAGGAGAGGGGAAAGTACGTGAATCTTTGCGACCTTTGCAGCTTATTATCGAGAAATGAAACAAAATTTTGCCATTGCCGTTCATGGGGGCGCAGGAACTATATTAAAAAGCAGCATGACGACTGCTTTGCAACAGGAATATGAAAAGGGCTTACAGGATGCTTTAGAGGCAGGATATGCGATATTGGAAAAAGGTGGAAGCAGCCTTGATGCTGTTGAGGCCGCTGTAGTGATATTAGAGGATTGCCCATTGTTCAATGCGGGACGTGGCTCTGTTTTTAACCATATCGGCGGGCATGAAATGGATGCGGCAATTATGGAGGGTAAAAATAAAGCCGCGGGGGCAGTAGCTGGCGTAAAGAGTATAAAAAACCCTGTAAGGCTTGCCAAAGCTGTGATGCAACATAGCCAGCATGTGATGATGGCAGGTAATGGCGCCGAAGATTTTGCCAAAACACGGCATATAGAATTTGCTGATGATGCTTATTTCTTCAATCAAAACAGGTACCAGCAACTGCAGGAAGCGCTTTTGGAAGGTGTGGTGCAAATGGACCATACAGAGAAGAAGTTTGGCACAGTGGGTGCAGTGGCTTTAGACATGGACGGCAACCTGGCGGCCTCTACAAGTACTGGAGGAATGACAAATAAACAATTCGGGCGTGTAGGGGACAGTCCTATTATCGGCGCCGGCACTTATGCTAATAATGATACTTGCGCAATATCCTGCACAGGGCATGGTGAGTTATTTATACGCTCGGTTGTAGCACATGATATATCCTGCCTCATGGAGTACAAAGGGCTTTCCTTGCAGGCTGCCTCTGATGTGTTGGTGCATGACAAACTCATCAAGATAGGTGGTGAGGGTGGATTGATAGCAATAGATAAAGCAGGTAATATTTATTTACCTTTTAATAGTGAGGGTATGTACAGAGGTTTTAAAAAGAGTGATGGGAGTGGGGAGATAAAAATTTATAAAGAATAAATTACGCTTGTCTTAGGTCCGTAAACTTGGCGATTATTTATTGTTTAACCATTCTCATGCTACAAGTATAGCCTCCGGAGCCTCCGCCCGAGGCTACTGTATAAGTAACTGTGATAATGGTAGAATCAGGAAAAATTCTTAAACTACCATGCGCTGAAACTTCCGAAACGGTTGAAGGAACAATATTGATAGTGGCAACGCTATCTACAGCCGTATCAACTGTGGCAACGGCAATAAGTGTAGTGCATCCGCCAAAATCGGATATATCAACAGTGTTGCCACCATTGGTCGCATCTACAGTTATAGAGCTTTGCCATGGTGCGGTACAACCTGAAATAGAAGGGTTACAGGTTTTTGTACAATTATAAGTGCCAATAAAAACCGAAGACCATGAATTCTGACAGCCATTGCCATAATACCCGGTGGGGCATTCACAAACACCGTCCACACATGTACCCCCGTTTGAGCAGGATGTACTGCCGCATTTGTCCTTACAACTGGTATATAATACAGAACTAAACACACATAGTGTTAGCAAAGCGGATAATGCAATGTGTTTTACTTTTTGCACAAATAATGATTTTAGAAATTAAATGGAAAGCACCTTAGTGTTTGCCGATGCAGCAAAAATACCAAACCTGCTCATTAAGACCTATCTTTTCTACAATGGTTTAACAAAACATATATTATTTAGGGGTTTGAGGTGTTTTTTGTTTATACTTTCGGGAATTTTTGTCTGTTTGTCGCACATTAATGCGCGCCAGCTCTGTATCTATTGGTAAATTGCGAACTTATTCATGCACGGCACCTTTACAATAGCACTGGTAGGTAACCCCAACAGTGGAAAAAGCTCTCTGTTTAACACCCTCACGGGCTTAAACCAAAAAGTAGGCAATTTTCCCGGTGTGACTGTCGATAAAAAAACAGGGGTTTCACGGATCAATGAGACCCTGAGTGCTAATATTATTGATTTGCCGGGCACTTATAGTCTTTATCCTAAAAGTGCTGATGAGCAAGTGACCTATGAAGTGCTTCTTAATCAAAAAAGCGCAGACAGGCCCAAACTTATTATTGTAATTGCGGATGCCTCAAACCTTAAGCGCAACCTCCTTTTCTGCAGCCAGATCATAGACCTGAAAATACCGGTTATCATTGTCCTTACGATGATGGACATAGCTCGTCAGAAAGGTATTACAATTGATACGGAAGGTCTTGAACGCATGATGGGCGTACCGGTAATATCTGTTAATCCGCGTCGTAACAAAGGAATTCCATTATTAAAAAAAGCAATTGCAGACATTTATACAGAGGCAAAGACCCCGGCTGCCGACGATTTTATTGATATAGAAAGCCTAACAGGCAAATGGATAAATGAAATAAGAGAATTGTGCGGGTTGGAAAGCAATTACGCAGGCTTGCACGTGGCTTGCAATTATAATGAACTACGGCACTTAAATGCTGCACAGCGCATACAAATAGCGGCCACTTTGGGGGAGGCCAAATTTCATAAGTCAAAAGTGCAGGCTGCCGAGATCATGGCGCGGTACCAGAAAATAGGGCAGATAATGCAACAGGCAGTTGTAGAGACGAGTCCCCAGAAACGCCTGGTGATAAGTGATCGCATTGATAAAGTGTTGTTACATCCGCTATATGGGAACCTTATCTTGCTCATTGTGTTGTTTATTTTGTTTCAAAGTATTTTTTCTTTGGCAAAATTCCCGATGGACTGGATCGAACAGGGATTTAGTTTCATCGGATCGTGGCTTAACACCCTACTGCCAAACAATTTTATCAAAGACCTTATTGTAAATGGTCTGCTTTCGGGTATAAGTGGAGTAGCGGTATTTGTGCCGCAGATCATGATACTATTTGGTTTGATAACAATACTGGAAGACAGCGGTTATATGGCACGCATCAGCTTTCTAACCGACCGCCTGATGCGCAGCGTAGGATTGAACGGGCGTTCGGTTATGCCCTTGATAAGTGGAATGGCATGTGCTGTGCCTGCTATTATGGCCACCCGTACCATACAAAACAGAAAGGAAAGGCTCATTACAATTATGGTTACACCATTAATGAGTTGTTCAGCACGTTTGCCTGTTTATACAATACTGATAGCACTTGTGATACCGCAGCGACGTTATCTTGGTTTTATTAATTTGCAAGGGCTTGTGTTGATGGGCCTGTACCTTTTAGGGTTTTTTATGGCGCTGCTTGTTTCTAAAGTTATGAGCTTTGTTATTAAGACAAAAGAGCGCTCGTTTTTTCTTATGGAGCTGCCAGTGTACCGTCCGCCGCGTTGGAAAAATGTGGGGATCACAATGGTAGAAAAAGCGAAAATATTTGTTACCGATGCCGGAAAGATCATTGTTGTGATATCCTTGTTGCTATGGGCACTGGCTAGTTTTGGGCCTCCTGCGGAAATGAGAAAGGTTGAAACAAAATATGAACAACTTATTAAGCAATACCCTGCGCAGGCCAAAGAACTGGAGAGAAAGCATGCTACTGAAAAACTGGAACATTCCTTTGCAGGTATTATGGGCCATGCGTTTGAACCTGTTATTAGCCCGCTGGGCTATGACTGGAAAATAGGGATCGCACTCATAACTTCGTTTGCCGCCCGGGAAGCCTTTGTGGGTACTATGGCTACGCTGTATAGTGTTGGCGATGACAATGCAGGCAGAACCACTTTGCACGATAAAATGCGCAATGCGACCCGTGCCGATGGCAGTCCCGTTTATACCTTATCCTGCGGCCTTTCCCTGCTTATTTTTTATGTATTTGCTATGCAGTGTATGAGCACCCTGGCGATAGTAAAGCGGGAAACAAAAAGCTGGAAATACCCCGCCATACAATTTGCTTACATGTTTTGCATTGCCTATCTCTCTTCGTTACTTGTTTATCAATTGTTTAAATAGCGTCTTTTCTATTTTGTATTCCCTTTGGCATTTGCTGGCTTGATATTTGAATAGTTGTATCTAAATGATATTAAAAATCATTTAAAAAATGAGCTTATGAAAAAGATATTGTTGTCATTTGTCAGCGTACTGATTTTATCAATGTCCCTCACATCTTGTTATGTTGAGGCTGGTCATCCTCATCATCACCATTGGCACCATCATCACAGGGATGAAGTAATTATAAGGTAAGAAGTAATTGATAAAGCAGTAGAAAAACAATCTTTTCTACTGCTTTATTGAATGTTATTTTGAACCAGGGAAGCTGCCCTGAAAAAAGGCGTCTTATTTGTTTACGAGGTCTTCGTATTCGGTATGTTCTTTGATATACTTAGCCACAAAAGGGCAATAAGGACGTATTTTCAGATTATTTGCGCGCACATAATCCAGCACATATTTTACGAGGAAACTCCCGATACCTTTAATACGTATGTCCTTAGGTACAAAAGTGTGCATTAGTACCATATCGCCCTTGAGCCAGCGGTATTGCAGTTCTGCAAACTCGCTATTTTCAAAAGCAATCTCGAACCTGGAAAGTTGTTTATTGTTTATTACTGTGTAATTATCGCCCATAGATACAGCAATATTCAGCACGCATGAAGCATGAAATTTGTTGAAAAATATAAATGTTACAATTAGCCTACCTGTGTTGACAGGCCGATTTTGGTCATTTCCACGGTATCGGTAGTAGCTTTATCTTTAAAACGCACTAAACGCAGCGTTTGTAATGAAACCAGATGGGTATTTACTTCTTCCGGAGATAGTTGCAGTTCGTTGGCAATCCTCTCAACCGGCACTTGTCTATTTCCGCTTTCCAATTTGTAATGTATTTCTTTGGTTTTACGGAACACAATTTTCGCACTTGTCATATTGCAAACATTTAGGGAGTGCAAAGATACGCTAATTAATCTGTTTTAACTCATTATAAACATATTGGAGTTTTTATTTTCACACAGATGCTTCATAAACAAAGCCCTAGAGTCCATACTCCAGGGCATTTATATCAAACCCTAAATCTATATGAAGACGAGTTTATTTAGCTTTTTGCTGACCAAGTTCTGCATTGATGGTAATAGTTACTTCATCTCCCACAACTGCTCCACCTGCTTCTGTAAGTTTGTTCCACAACAAATTGTAAGCCTTCCTGCTGATCCTGCCGGTGGCCTTAAAGCCGGCTTTGATATTACCATAGGGATCCTTTACAGTACCACCGTATATGGTAGTGAATTTCACTTTTTTGGTTACATCACGTATGGTAAGGTTGCCTTCGAGGGCATACATATTGCCTTTTACTTTTTTAAATGAAGTGCTGGCAAAAGTCATTTTAGGATATTTCTCCGCATTGAAAAAATCATCGCTCTTCAGGTGTTTGTCGCGCATGTCATTGTCAGTATTAATACTGCTCACGTCAACGGTAAAATTGATACTTGCATTATTAAAATCCGGGCTTTTGCTATCTACAGAACCACCAAATATTTTAAAACTCCCTTCCACTTCAGACACTGTAAGGTGGCTTACACTGAATTTTACGGAAGTATGCATTGGATCAATGTCCCATTTTGTTTGTGCATTTGTGGTAAATCCGGCAGCAAAAAGCGCCATAGCCGAAAGGATGATTACTTTTTTCATTTAATTGTTTTTTTATTTTTTTAGTGAATTTATTCAATTTCAAGACAAATGTATGTACATACATGCATTTTACGAAATCAGTTTGTTCTATGCCTGTATAGGGATACTTTAGCTATATTATAAGCAGTAAAATGTAAGCAAAAGAAAGCAAAAGCTATTAAAAGCCTATGCAAATAACATAGAAGTTGCCATCATCAAAAATGGGGTAAGCGCCGGCGCCGATGGTACTAAAGGGTAATTCGGGCATAGGTTGTTTTGCGTCAATGCTGACAATAGGCCAATTAGCATCAAAAGAAAAGGTATTGCCCTGGATAAGAGATAGCTGAGATTTAAAACCATTGCTAATATCCGTATGTGCAAAACCGATATAGAAAATATCACTATCATTATCTACCAGGTAATATGGATGCAATGTTGTTGCTGACAGAAGATTGTTATTGCAGAGGCCACTACCTATGCAATTTGGAGCTGCGCCAAAGACAACTGTACCGGAAAGCCCGGCAACGCCGGGGGAAGGATTTGGGTTCCAGTTTGTTACCATTTGGGGCCAATTAGCAGGAAGGCCTTGAATTCTTTTAGATTTGTATGGGTAAGACTTTTTAGTCCAGGCCCAGGAGCTATCTATTGTAATAACAAAAAGAAAGATGAACAGAATAGAAAATGAGAGTAGCTTTTTCATTTTTGTTTGTTTGAATAGTATTCAAAAATTCTATGACAAATACTCTCTTATAAGTCCTTTATATATTCTCGTTGATAATAGATAGGGGGTTAAAATGAGTACTATTTTAACCGGATGGAGAGGGTATATGTATCCTTGCCGTCGGATGTGACAGTAGCTTGGGTGCCTTTTTCTAAAACTATTGGTTTTTTAAGTTTAAAATAACTGACTAAACATTTTTCCATTTTCCATCTCGCTTCAAATATATAAGGTGTTCCCGGCATAAAATCTCCAGCTTGTTTTGCAGAAAGATCACCTTTTTTGAAAACAATTGAAAATACGTTCTTAGAATCAATGTTAAAAGCAGCATTGATCAATCCTGTTCCTGGCACTGCAGGTGTGCAGTTGGCCCTGCAAATTCCTTTTCCTGAACACGTTAGTGGTACCCCAAATGCAATACTGCCAGATAGGTTGTGCGGGCGAAGTTTATGACCTTTAGCTTCTGCAATATTTAAAGAAAAACAGGATGTGAAAAACAAAATGGATAAGAAATAAATAATTTTTTTCATTGTATCTTGTTTGATTGTTATTAAAATATTTTATTTATGCTGTAAGAGGGCGGGGATTTATGATTTGATTGAAATAAATTATATATTTTGTGTCAAAATAAATCTTTTTTTTTATTTTTTATAATTTATTGAGCAAGGACCTATGAAATCTTGCATACCACGTACTATTTTATTATTACTGTCTATGCTTACTTGGCTAAGTAGCAGGCAGGCCTATGCGCAGACCCCAAACGGCAATAAGCGGATAGATTCATTAAATAAAGCCTTATTGACAGCAAGAGGAGATACTACAAGGGTAAAAATATTAATAGCCCTTTCGAAAATGACATCATGTTCTGATTCTACGCAAAAGATGATTTATGCCAGGGAGGCATTGAAAATAGCTACAGACATAAATTGGGATAGAGGAATAGTGAATGCTGATAATGAAATTGGGGGGACATATAGTTTTTGTTTAAAAAATTATCCAAAAGCAATAGAAAATTATCAAATAGCGCTCAAGCGGGCCACTCAATATGAAGATAAAATTTTGCAAGCCACCTGCCTGTCGGAAATTGCAAACGCTTATGTGAATAGTGGGCAGAATATTATAGCGCTGGATTATTATAAGAGAAGCCTTGAAATAGAAAATAGATCAGAATATCAAATATCCACATTGGGTAATATGGGCGTAATATATGAAGACTTGGGAGACTATACACACGCTTTGGAAAACTACCAGAATTCACTAAAAGTATTTGACAGATGCCTGGCGTCTGATAAAAATTGTGATAAAAATGATTCCCTGACGCTTGGAATGTTGAAAATTAAAATCGGTGAAATATTTATGGTCATGTCTCAGTACGATAAAGCGCTTGAGAGTTTTGAAGATGCATTGGGTATGAATAAGAGCTTGCAAAATGAATCCATTGAAGAGATTGCATTAGGTAATTTGGGTGGAGTAAACGTAATAAAAAATGATTATGGAAAAGCCTTGCTCTATTATAAAAAAAGGTTTGGGATACGCTAAGAAGATCAAAGATAAAGTGGTCGAAGCAGAAATGCTTGACAGGATTGCGAATATTTATGTAGAAACTGATTCATTATTTGAAGCATTAGAGCTGGCAAAGAACTCTTTGGAAATTTTAGAAAGCGTCATAAAAAAAGATGAGCTTTCAACCCAATCCATGCAATTATCAAGCGACTATATAACGCTTGGCAAGATTTATAAGCACTTAAAAGATTATCCGAAATCAGTAAACTACTTGCAGGATGCAATAAAAATATGTAAGAAAATAGGTTCGTTAAATGATGAGAAGGATGCCTGGAAAGAGCTGAGCGATACTTATGAAAAAATGGGGCAAGCCCAAAAGTCGCTGGAGGCATACAAAAATTATATAAATGCCCGCGACAGTGTTTACAATCTTGATAAGGCCAAGGGAATAACGAGGATGTTGATGCAGTCTGAGTTCGACAGGAAACAGGCAGCCGACAGCATAAAACAATCGGCTGAAAAAAAAGTATTTGGATATGAAATGCAAAAACAACGCCTGTTTACTTATGGTGGTTTTGCGGGTTTAGTATTGGTGTTATTGCTTTCCTTTTTCATTTTCAGGTCTTACAAACAAGAGAAAAATACGAATGTTATCATTAGCAGGCATAGTGAGCAGATAAGTATGGAAAAAGAAAAATCGGACAGCCTCTTATTGAATATTCTGCCCCTTGAAGTTGCCAATGAATTGAAAGAAAAGGGAAATGTGCATGCAAAATCTTATGATAATGTAACAGTAATGTTCACCGATTTTGTTAATTTCACATCTGCGGGAGAGCGTATGAGCGCGCAACAATTAGTGGATGAGTTGGATGCCTGTTTTGTGGCCTTTGACGGAATTATAGAGAAGTACAATATTGAGAAGATAAAAACGGTAGGCGACGCTTATCTTGCAGTATCGGGTTTGCCCCACCCTAATCCCACGCATGCCATTGAAATAGTAAAGGCTGCCATAGAGATAAATAATTTTGTAACAAACAGAAGAAAAGAAAAGGGCGATAATACCTTCGAGGTAAGGATAGGGATACATTCGGGCAGTGTAATAGCGGGTATAGTGGGGGTGAAAAAGTTTGCTTATGATATATGGGGTGATACTGTGAACACGGCGGCCCGTATGGAACAAAAAAGCGAAGCGGGCAAGATCAATATCACACAGACCACGTATGAACTGCTGCAAGACAGATTTATATGCAATTATCGTGGAGAAATAGAAGCCAAGAATAAGGGGAAACTGAAAATGTATTTTGTGGATGGAGAATTAATTTGAAAATGTGAGGAAGCATAAGATTTGGAATTTGTTAATTGCGATTTGACCTTTGCATCTTGATATGAAATTAGATTTAACGGGTAAGACCGCCCTTATAGGTGGCAGTACACAGGGTATAGGTTTGGCTTGTGCCGAGGCTTTAGCATCATTGGGTGCAAGTTGTGTGCTGGTATCGCGGAACGAGGAAAAACTGAAACAGGCCGTTGCAAGTCTCAAAAAAATACATGGGCTGCAACACCAATACCTTGTGGCAGATTACCAAAAACCCGAACAACTGGAACAGGTTGTAAGTGGTTTTGTAAAAGACCACCCTGTGCATGTTTTGGTAAATAATAGCGGCGGACCAGCAGGTGGGCCAATAACAGAAGCTGTGCCGGAAGCTTTTTTAGCGGCATTTCAGCAGCATCTTATCTGCAACCATATCCTTACAAAATTGGTGGCGCCGGGCATGAAAAGCGAAGAGTATGGGCGTATTATTAATATTATATCCACCTCGGTAAAAATTCCTTTGCTCGGACTGGGGGTATCGAATACCATAAGGGCTGCAGTGGCAGCCTGGGCAAAAACCATGGCCAATGAACTGGGGAAATTCGGTATAACTGTAAATAATGTGTTGCCGGGGGCAACATCTACAGAGCGATTGGAGACAATTATAAATAATAAGGTATCTAAAACAGGTGCCGAACATGCAGAGGTAGAAAAAGAAATGCTGAAGGAGATACCTGCCGGACGTTTTGGCAAACCTGAAGAAATCGCTGCAATGGTTGCCTTCCTGGCTTCACCTGCCGCCTCTTATATCAACGGTACCAGTATTCCCGTAGATGGAGGAAGGACGGGTTCTATTTAATGTCTCAATTTCTGAATCCTCAATGTCTCAATTCAATTTGAAAAAGGGTGATTTTACCTTGCATGCGAGGGCTGAGGACAAATTATCTATTTCTGAAGATGTTTACAATAAAATGACATTAGGAAATATTTTATTGTTAAAAACTGCCTGAAAGCCGCGCCAGTATTGAGAAACATTTTTTACCAAATGTGTATAGATTTTCGGGTTTGTGTTGTAGTTTTGCCCCACTTTATCAAAAAGGAACGTTAAATTTCAAATTTATCTCTGTGCCAGAATCATTTAAACCAATGTTCCGGGGACTTGCCCATAGTGCATTAGCTTTAGTTATTGCCTTGTTGTTCTGCAATTTTTCAGCGATAGCAGCACCCGACGGAAAAGCTCTTTTCATGTCTAACTGTGCTTCCTGCCACAATCCGCTTAAGGATGCGACAGGGCCGGCATTGCAAGGCGCAGACCAGCGCAACACGAAGGAATGGATCTATAACTGGGTGCACAATCCCCCGGCTATACTTGCAGCCGGCGATAAACATGCCAATGAACTGAAAGCCAAGTTTGGGGCCGTTATGACCCCTTTTCCGCAGTTGTCGAAAGATGATATTGACGCTATACTGAAATATGTAGATGATTATAAGGCCCCTGTTGCAGCCGCACCCGCTGCCGGTGGTACAGGGCAACCACAGGAAGATAATACCTGGGTTTACACAGTAGTAACCATTGCGCTTTTAACATTGGTGCTGATACTGTGGCGTGCTAATAACGCATTGCGCCGCATTGCCAATGAAAAATCAGGTATCCAGAATGAAAAACCGATTCCTTTATACCGCAGCAAATTAACTATAGCCATTGTTGCTATTATTGCATTCATCATGGCAGGTTATTGGATGGTGAATGGCGCAGTAAATATGGGCCGCCAGCAAAATTACCAACCCCTGCAACCGATATTCTATTCTCACAAGGTGCACGCCGGTATTAACCAGATTAATTGTTTGTATTGCCATGCAGGCGCTGAAAAGAGCCGCCAGGCTATGATACCGTCTTCTAATATTTGTATGAACTGTCACAAACAGATCAATGAATATAGCGGAGACAAAGACCATCCATTGGTGACTGCAGAAGGCAACCATATAGACGGTACCAAGCAAATACAGGAATTATACAGGTATGCCGGATGGGATCCTGCCAAAAAAGATTATAACAGGGATGCAAAAGGCAATATCCTTGCTACCCCGATCAAATGGGTTAAAATACATAACCTGCCCGACCACGTTTATTTCAACCACTCACAACATGTAAAAGTTGGCCAGGTGCAGTGCCAGCGTTGCCATGGCCCGATACAGGAGATGGACGAGGTTTACCAGTTCGCTCCACTATCTATGGGCTGGTGCATCAACTGCCATCGCCAGACACAGGTGCAGTTTGCAGACAATGACTACTATAAGATTTTCGAAAAATACCACCAGGAAATGAAAGATGGCAGCCGTAAGGGTGTAACAGTGGAAGAAATTGGTGGTACTGAATGCCAGCGTTGCCATTATTAAGGTGGGAATTGGTCCCGATGTTGGGGATGAGATTTGTTATTTGGAATTTTTGAATTTGTCATAATATTATGAGTCAAAAAAAATATTGGAACGGACTTGAGGAGCTGAATAGTACGGCAGCTCAGCAGCAGCTTGCAGAGAACGAGTTCCGTGAAGAGTTACCGCTTGATATGGGCGATAAGCTATTCGGGGCTACTACTCCACGCCGTGACTTTTTAAAGTTCCTGGGTTTCAGTACCCTGGCTGCAACAATTGTATCGAGTTGCGAAATGCCGGTACGCAGGGCCATTCCTTATGCTATTAAGCCGGAAGATATTGTTCCGGGCATACCTAATTATTACGCGTCCACATTCGCCGATGGCGGTGATTATTGTGCTGTTGTTATCAAAACGCGCGACGGACGCCCTATAAAAATTGAAGGGAACGAACTTTCGTCTATTACAAAGGGCGGAACATCTGCACGTGTGCAGGCTTCTGTTCTGAATTTATATGATAAGACCCGTTTACGCCAGCCAATGGCAGACGGCCAGGAAGCTACATTTGAAGCTATTGATGGCAGCATAAAAGAAGCAATTGCTAAAGCAGGCGGCCAAGCAACTTACATACTTACCAGTACGATCATAAGCCCTTCTACAAAAGATATCATCGCACAGTTCATCGCGAAATATCCGGGCAGCAAGCACGTGGTTTATGATGCGGTTTCTTATTCCGGCATGTTGCAGGCAAACGAAGCTTGTTATGGTAAACGCACATTGCCAAGTTATAATTTTGAAAAAGCACAAACAATAGTAAGCCTCGGCGCAGATTTCCTGGGTACCTGGCTTTCTCCTATAGAATTTTCGAAATCATATTCAAGGGGACGCAAAGTAAGTGCGAAGAACCTGAAGCTTTCGAAACATTACCAATTTGAATCGAACCATACGACTACAGGTGCCTGTGCAGATCATCGCGCAACCTGCAAACCTTCTGAAATGGGAGCTATTGCAAGCGCTTTATATAATGCGGTTGTAAATGGCACACAGCCTGCACTGAGCAGCCCCAAGCTGAACGAACTGGTTACGAAAGCAGCAGCCGACCTGAAAAAAGGAAACGGACTTGTGGTATGTGGCAGCAATGATGTAAACGTACAAACTGTAGTTAACGCGATCAATGATAAATCCGGTGCTAACGGAACTACCGTAAACTGGACTGTTACAAGTAATAATAAACAAGGTATTGACTCGGATATGGTTGCCCTTTGCAATGCAATGGCAGCCGGACAAGTTGGTGCTTTAATTATGCACGGTGTAAACCCTGTGTATGATTATTATGATGCCAAGAAATTTACAGAAGCTCTTGCAAAAGTGCCTGTAACAGTTTCTACAGCAGACAGGATGGACGAAACTGCACAGAAATGCAAATTCGTTGTTCCTGACCATCACTACCTGGAAAGCTGGGGTGATGCAGAACCTAAGCCGGGTTATTATAGCTTGATGCAGCCGGGTATATCCCCATTGTTCAAGACCCGCGCCTTCCAGGACAGTTTATTGTCATGGGCAGGAGCTAGTACAACTTATGGCGATTACTGGAAACAATACTGGACCTCGAAGTTAGGAGGACAAGATAAATTTGATAAAGCATTGCAGGATGGTGTTATAGAGCCGGCGGGCGATATGGCAAGCGGTGGAGCAAGTTTCGCCGGAAACGTGTCAGATGCAATGTCTAAAATACAAGCTAAAAAAGGTGGTTCAGGTATTGAGCTGGTAGTTTACCAATCAGTTGCGATAGGGCATGGCGGTGCATGGAGCAATAACCCATGGCTGCAGGAAATGCCTGATCCGATTACCAAAGCAACATGGGACAACTACGCATGTCTTTCCCCTGCAAGAGCAAAACAGCTGGATGCTGAACTGACTGGGCAAAATGAAATTGTTGCTGCCAAGAAAGTAATAAGGGTCAAATCCGGCAATTACGAACTTTTATTGCCTGTAGTTGTGGTGCCCGGTATGCACAACGATGTTGTTGCAATATCATTGGGTTATGGACGTGATGCGAAAGTAGGACGTGCGGCTGCTAACACCGGTAAGAATGCTTATCCATTCCTTACGTATAACGGGCAGACCTTTGATTATACAACTGATGTAACACTTGAAAAAACTACCGAAAAGCCTTACGAAATAGCCATCACGCAAACGCACATGAGCTATGAAGGCCGCCCGGTAGTGCATGAATATACACTTGATGAATTCAGTAAAGACCCTGAAGTTTTACTGAAAGAGCGTGAAAAAGAAATTGGTGAGTTTGCGCATGTGCCATGGCAGGAAGAAGGTAAAGAATCTAAGGCAGAGAAGATCAATGCCGAGGAAATGGAAAAAGGTTTCCGTGCGAACGGCACCATGTACCCCGTTTATGAGCATCCCGGCATTCACTGGGGTATGTCTATCGACCTGAATACCTGTGTTGGTTGCGGTGCTTGTGTGGTTGGCTGCATGGCAGAAAACAATGTATCGGTTGTTGGTAAAGAGCATGTAATGCTTGCGCATGAAATGCACTGGATACGTATTGACCGTTATTTCAGCGGTAATCCTGAAGATTCGGATAGCATACAGACCATCTTCCAACCGATGATGTGCCAGCATTGCGATAATGCGCCTTGCGAAAACGTTTGCCCGGTAGATGCAACGAACCACAGTTCTGAAGGCATTAACCAAATGGCTTATAACCGTTGTATTGGTACAAAATATTGTGCTAACAACTGTCCTTATAAAGTACGTCACTTTAACTGGATGGACTGGAATGGTGCGGATTGCTTTGATGACAACCAATATGAAGATGGCCGCCGTGATGATATGAACGATGACCTGACACGTATGGTACTGAACCCTGACGTGACAGTGCGCAGCCGTGGTGTGATGGAAAAATGCAGTTTCTGCGTACAGCGTTTGCAGGAAGCGAAACTGACAGCTAAAAAACTGGGCCGCCCTGTAAAGGACGGGGAAGCACGCACAGCATGCCAGATGGCTTGTCCAACTGATGCTATTGTATTTGGTAATATGAACGATACAGAAAGCGCATTACACAAATTACGCCGTGAAGAACAAACTGAGCGTACTTTCTATGTACTGGAGCAACTGCACGTTTTGCCGAATGTGAACTACTTAGCTAAGATCCGTAATACGGAAGAGATAGTAGGCGCTAATGAAAAGACCGACGAAATGATGAACAAGCATATTTAATGCTTGCGGAATATAGAAGAATAGAAACTGGACAGTGAAAAGGGTGTTGAAAAAAAATTTAAAACGAATTACTAATTACGTGCTATGCATTTGAAGTACGAATCGTTTGTACGGGAGCCGCTTGTAGATGGTGATAAAGATTATCACCAGATAACGGAAGACATTATCAGACCCATTGAACAGAAACCGGGCCGCATGTGGTATGTGGGCTTCTTTTTCTCCTTAGCCTTACTGGCTTTTGGTGTATTTTCCGTAACCTGGGAAGTATACTGGGGGATAGGGGTATGGGGTATCAACCGTACTATTGGTTGGGGCTGGGATATCACCAACTTTGTATGGTGGATCGGTATCGGTCACGCGGGTACTCTTATCTCGGCTATCCTTTTGCTCTTCCGCCAGGGATGGAGAACAGGTGTGAACCGTGCTGCGGAAGCGATGACCATATTTGCGGTAATGTGTGCGGGCCAGTTCCCGATATTCCACATGGGACGTGTATGGGATGGTTTCTTCGTATTGCCTTATCCTAACAGCCGTGGTCCACTATGGCCTAACTTTAACTCGGCGCTGCTTTGGGACGTATTTGCGATCTCTACTTACTTTACAGTATCCTTATTATTCTGGTACTCAGGCCTGATCCCTGATTTTGCAACTATACGCGACCGTGCCAAAACCAAGTTCCGTAAAATGTCTTACGGTATCGCATCTTTCGGCTGGACAGGTACTTCAAAAAACTGGCAGCGTCATGAAATGCTTGCTTTAGTTCTTGCAGGTCTTTCTACACCGCTTGTACTTTCAGTGCATACAATAGTATCATTTGACTTCGCAACTTCGGTTATTCCGGGTTGGCATACTACCATCTTCCCTCCTTATTTCGTTGCGGGTGCTATTTTCTCGGGTTTTGCGATGGTGCAAACCCTGTTGATCATGACTCGTAAAATATTGCACCTGGAAGAATACATTACCATAGGGCATCTTGAAGCGATGAATAAGGTTATTGTATTGACCGGCTCTATTGTGGGTTGTGCTTATCTTACTGAACTGTTCATGGCATGGTACAGCGCTAATCCTTATGAAGCAGGTGCATTCAAATGGCGTATCATGGGACCATACTGGTGGAGTTATTGGGCAATGATGACCTGTAACGTGGTATCACCGCAGTTATTCTGGTTCAAAAAATTACGTCGTAATATCCCATTCTCTTTTATCATGTCGATCGTGGTGAATATAGGTATGTGGTTTGAGCGTTTTGTAATTATCGTTACTTCCTTGTATCGTGATTATATCCCGGGCAGCTGGTCCTACTACAGCCCTAAATGGACAGAAGTTGGTTTTTACCTCGGTACATTCGGATTGTTCTTTACCTGCTATTTCCTGTTTGCAAAATATTTCCCTGTTATAGCAGTTGCTGAGATCAAATTCATCCTGAAAACATCAGGAGAGAACTTTAAGAAGAAGATGAATGTTATAGACGAGAAACCGGTTGAAGAATTTGCTCAGGAACAAATGGAGCATCATTAAATTAATGTGCAAATTCAATGATTTGAAAATGCATGTGTTGTAATAAATTGATAAATTAATACAATGGCTATAAAGAAATTTGCG
>JABDGU010000006.1 GCA_013285905.1 Bacteroidota bacterium
CTCAAATGCAGTATGATTTCGATAAAAAAGAACAGGCTGTAAAGGCAGAACAGGAAAAAAAGAACGCTCTTGCTGTAGAAAATATAAAAAAACAGACATTAATAAGAAATACTTCATTCGCAGGCCTTGGCGTCCTAATGTTATTTTCAGTGATCGTTTACAAACAACGTAACCGTGCTACAAAAGAGAAAAAAAGAAGTGATGAGTTGTTGCTCAATATCCTTCCGGCAGAAGTTGCGGAAGAACTAAAAAATAAAGGCGTAGCTGACGCAAAACAATTTGAAGATGTGACTGTATTATTCACAGATTTTGTAAATTTTACTGACGCAGGGGAAAGAATGACACCTAAGCAATTGGTGGGCGAACTGCATGCCTGTTTCAAGGCATTTGATGACATATTGGGCAGATATAATATAGAAAAAATAAAGACAGTGGGCGATGCCTATCTCGCAGTGTCTGGCCTGCCTGTTTCAAACCCCAAGCATGCTTTGGAAATAGTTGCCGCAAGTATTGATATCCGCGACTTTATGAAGCAAAGGAAACAGCAATTGGGCGCCGGCACTTTTGAGATGCGCATCGGCATACATAGCGGCAGTGTGGTTGCAGGAATAGTGGGTGTGAAAAAATTCGCTTATGATATCTGGGGCGATACTGTAAACACAGCAGCCCGTATGGAGCAACACAGCGAATCAGGCAGGATAAATATATCAGAGACTACTTACCAACTCGTTAAGGACAAATATGTTTGCACCCAAAGGGGCAAGATAGAAGCAAAGAATAAAGGTCTGATTGATATGTATTTTGTTGAAAAGGTAAAAGAGGCGAACTCTTAGTTGACCGATACCTCATTTGCTGCGGGATGAAATATTGTTAGGCAAAAAAAACCATCCCATACTGTTATCGACCTTTTTTTTTATTATTATTGCCAGACTAAAAAAACAATAGATATGTCGCAACAGGACCTATTACATACGCTGGTATATCCCGGACTTACCCTGATAGTTATTTTTGTTTTGCTGCGGGGAGGGAAATTTCTCGGCAGGTCGAAGAAAAAAGACGAATGACGATACTAATTATTTTTCTTTTTGTGTTCCCGAATAGGTGATGATAGCTTCATTCTTATCCACGAAGTTTAAGAACTCCCTCAGGTTAACATACTTTTGGTAAGGTGTTCCCAATGGTACTAATTCTCTCAGAATCACAAAGGCCTCATATTCCGGCAATTTGTAAAATGCCAAAGCTTTTTCAGGACATTTTAGCTCCTGGAATAACTGAAAAAATAAATTACGGTTTATTTGATTATACGGACATACCAGGATATGATCTATCACTTCAAATTCCTTGTCCTCATTTAGAACTACGCTGCCTACCAGGTGTTGATATTGCTCGCTAAGCATCTTTGCCTCTGCAAATGTAAGTACCTTCATTGTCTCTCTCACGTTAAAAATCGGCAGCAAAAATAGGACGAATTTTATTTTGTACAAAAAAACTCTTTTTCCCTTTTAAATTTAGTTAGCGCTGTTTCACTTTTCGGTTTTCACTATTAGTCCCGTATTAGTTTAGATGTCCCCATTTTAGGCACACTATTTATATTTGTACTGCCATGAGACAAACGAACCATAATAGAATTAGCTTTAAACAATGAGGTCTAAGACGGTCGTCTATATTGCTTTGGTGTCGGACTTGCTGATCGCTGTTACAAAATTTCTTGTGGCAGCCATTACCCGCAGTTCGGCAATGGCATCAGAAGGCGTCCACTCTGTGATAGATTGCATAAGCCAGCTTCTGCTGCTTTGGGGCATAAGAAAAAGCAAACAGAAAGCCGATGACAAACGCCCCTTTGGCTATGGCAGGGAACTATATTTCTGGTCATTTATCGTTTCGCTTACCATGTTCAGCATGGGTGGCTGCATTTCGTTTTATGAAGGCATAGGCCAGTTCCGAAAACATACAGCACTGTCCCATCTTGGTTGGAATTACCTTGTCCTTGCCATCGGTGCCGTATTCACTATAATTTCAGCATCTGCTTCATTAAAAGTTTTCAACAAACAGAGAGGCGACATAACATTCTGGAAGGCCATATTGCAAAGTAAAGACCCTGCTATATTTATTGTGCTGCTCGGCGACCTGGGCGACCTCGCCGGCCTTTTCGTTGCATTTCTGGGTATCTTTTTTACCCATTTGTTCAAGGACCCCGGTTACGATGCCATCGCTTCCATCATTATCGGAGCCATACTCATCTGCATATCCCTACTATTAGTGCGCGAAAGCCGGAGCCTGCTATTAGGCGAAGCTCCGAATAAAAGAACACTACGCCGGATAATGGACATTGTAGAAACTGATGAGACCGTCATAAAAGTAAAAGAACACTTTTCTACTTACCTGGCGCCGGACGAAGTAATTCTGCAACTCGTCACGGTTTTTAAAGACGATCTGAACACCCAACAAATAACCGAGGCAATTGAAAGGATCATTAAAACGGTGCAGCTGAAATACCCGAAGATCAAACAGATATTTATTGAGCCCCATCGCAAGTAAATTTCTGTCTGCCAAAATGGAAACATATCCACATTCCCCGTCACTGGCACAAAATTTGTGCATAATAAATACGTTTTCTACCATTGTTATTTTGGCAGAAAAAAGGTTACAAAAGCTCTTTGAAATATTAATAAATGAAGCCGTTTTTTTGCGGCTTTGCGATAAAATCTCTATCCACATTTTGCCGGAAATGATTTTTTCAGAAAAGCAGAAAAATATACCGGAACCCTTTACTGTAAAGGATTTAAAATTTTTGCCACCGGAAGAAAGCGGAAAAAACCGGAAATTTGAATGTGGATATCTTTCCTGACTGGTTTTCAGATTCACCCTTCCCTGCCCTTGTTTTTCGACCGCTACTGTTTTACATTTATACAAATTATTTTATGGAGTCCGTTCTCAGTGTCCAGAACATATCGAAAAACTATAGCCAGGTGCAGGCCCTCAAAAATGTTTCTTTTGATGTGCCGGCAGGCTCCGTGTTTGGCATCCTTGGCCCTAATGGCAGCGGCAAAACTACTTTACTCGGCATCATTCTCGATATCATAGTGCCTCTTGGCGGCCATTATAATTGGTTTGGCGGCATGGATGCCGTGCATGCGCGCAGGCAGATCGGTTCTTTATTGGAAACACCCAATTTCTACCATTATATGTCGGCCTTCGACAATCTTGGCATTTCAGCTTCCATCAAGCAAAGAGGATATAACGACAGGATAGCTGTGCTGGAAAAAACAGGCCTGCTGCAAAGGAAGGACTCTAAGTTCCAAACCTATTCGCTGGGCATGAAACAACGCCTGGCCATAGCTGCGGCATTGCTTGGCGGCCCAAAAGTGTTGGTATTTGATGAACCTACCAATGGTCTCGACCCCGCCGGCATTGCAGAAATGCGGGAGTTGATACGCCTGCTTAACAGCGAGGGCATTACCGTCATCATGGCCAGCCACCTGCTGGACGAGGTAGAAAAAGTTTGCACACACGTTGCAATATTAAAGAAGGGAGAACTGCTGGTGCATGGTCCTGTTGATACTGTGCTCCGCAGTGACGATGTGCTGGAAGTAAAAGCGGCCGATATGGCTGTGCTTCAAAACGTGTTGCAATCTATGACCGGCATCAATAGCGTGCAGCACGTAAACGACCTGCTGTTGCTCAAATGCGTTGCCGACATGAAAGCAGCCGATATTAACCGCTATTGTATGGACAAAGGGATCGTATTATCACATCTCGTCCTGAAAAAGAAAAGCCTCGAAACCCGTTTTATGGAACTGACTAACTGATAATAATATGAGCTCATTACTTACTATAGAGTGGCTGAAACTGAAACGGTACAAAACCTTTTGGATACTGATATCTTTCTTTGTTGTCATGCTGCCCTTGTGGAATTACTGCATTATCAAAGGCATGATCAATATGGGCTCTAAAGGCGTTAATATATTTAATCCGTCTTACTCTTTCCCCGCGGTGTGGAGTAATGTGGGTTTCTGGGGGAGCCTGTTTATTATATTGCTTTCAATACTGGTCATTATTATCACCAGCAACGAGTTTACTTTTCGTACACACCGGCAAAATGTGATAGACGGCTGGAGCCGCCTGCAGTTCTTTCATGCCAAGGTTTACCTGGTTGTTTTATTGAGCCTTATAGCTACGCTGTATCTGTTTATAGTTGGGGCAATTTTCGGTTATGTCAATTCAGGTTCTTTCAGTTCTTTGTTTGAAGGCACAGAGAAGGTTTTTTATTTTTTCCTGCTTTCCATCAACTATTTAGGCTTTGCTTTGTTTGCCGCCCTCCTGATAAAACGGAGCGGTTTATCAATAGGCATGTTTTTACTCTACGTATTTGTCATTAAAAACATCCTAAAAGGTATATTAAATTACGCCGGCGACCATCTGAATGTAGGTAATTATCTGCCCATGCAGTCTAGCAGCGAATTACTGCCTTTTCCGCTTTTTGAGATGGCCAGGGCACTTCTTAAGCAAACCGAAGCGCCACCAATTACAGCTTATGTTATAGCAAGTATAGCCTGGGTCATCGTATATTATATAGTTTGCCGCATGATGTTATTAAAAAGGGATTGGTGATACCTAAATTCCCTAAAATACCTTGGGATTGTTTTTTTAGGGCAAATGCCTCCCGACAAAAGTGATAAGCATTTCTTTTTACATTTATTTTACAAGCCGGATTACCAAAATGCCGGATTTTTAATATATTTGTATCTTACACTTTAATAAATGCGAAAAATCATAACATTTTGTTTGCTGGCTATTAGCAGCATATCCTATTCCAAGCCCTTAAGCCAAAGTACCGCACAGTCTGTTGCATACAATTATTATAAAAATGTCGGTAAAATACTCAGTTCAGACGACCTGTCTTTGGCATATACAGCAAGCAACAATATAAATGGGGCACAAATTGCTGATTTCTACGTCTTCAATGTCGTTTCTTCTGCTGGCTTCATTATTGTATCGGCTGATGATATCATCACACCTATTCTTGGCTTTTCAACCGAATCTGCTTTTAATACAAACAATATCCCACCGGATCTCAGCTTTTGGCTTAAAGGCTATCAGAACTCCATAGCAAGAGGTATAGGCAATGGCACAAACGCTACTGCTGAAATATCAGAAAAATGGAATACCCTGCTTCAGCCCGCTTCAAACGGCATGGCAGCCAAGACCACTAATAATTCCGTGCTGCCTATGGTTACAACCATGTGGAACCAGGACGGGATTTACAATGCAATGTGTCCTTATGATTACTCATATCAGACGAATGTGCTTACTGGCTGCGTAGCCACTGCAATGGCCCAGGTAATGAGATTTTGGAAATGGCCTGATACCGCAGTTGGTTCCAATTCTTACAATTCCAATTACGGAATGCTGCAAGTGAATTATAACAATAGCGTTTACAGCTGGGATTCTATGGTGATCAACCCTACACATGCTAACAATTATATCGCAAAACTGATGTATGATGCAGGTGTAAGTGTTGATATGGGTTATGGAGTTACTGAAAGCGGCTCTTATGTCACTGTCAATGAAAATTCTGTCTGCGCACAAACTGCATTACAAGATTATTTCCGCTACAAACATACGATGGCTGCTGTTGAGCGGTATAGTAAGACAGACTCCCAATGGGTTAGCTTATTGCAAAATGAGCTATTGGCCGGCCGGCCCATTATTTACGAAGGCTCTGGCCCACAGGGGGGCCATTGTTTTGTTAATGATGGTTATTTCCAATACGATCATTTTCATTTTAATTGGGGCTGGGGTGGTTCTTGCAATGGGTATTTCATAATCAATTCCCTTACTCCCGGAAATGATACGTTTAATGATCAGCAAGCTGTTTTAATAAATATTATCCCTGATACCCCAGTTACCATTGTTAATACGGGTATCGAACAAGTGAGGCCTAATGACAACATAAATATTTATCCTAACCCTGCAAAAGATGAAATAAACATTGCATCGGGCACACAAACAATAACAGAGATTCATGTTACCGATATGCTGGGACGTGAAGTAATTGTAAACTACCCGCTTAACAAACAGTTTATCACTTTGCCGGTTCGAAACCTTGTACCTGGTGTATATAACATACAACTGGCTACAGCCAAAGGGCGCCTTAGTTCCCAAATAGTCATTACGAAATGAGGTATCTAATTACCGCATTTTTTCTTTGCTATACTATTTGCTTTGTAAATACCATTTCAGCCCAAACAGCTGTCGGCAACGAAGGGCCGCATCTCCTGCTATATAAAACACGTAGAGATTACCGGGCTTTGGTGCCCGTTGCGCTGTCGGATGATAAGAAGCGTATAGTATCCTTGCCTGATCCGGGCGATCTTCGTACTTCACAAGGATACGCAATGCCCGTATTGTTGCATAAAGGCTACTTGCTTGATAAAAGGGGAATCGGTAAAAATGTAGCTTTCCTTAAAATGACATATAAGGAGTATGCTGCGTTGCAATTACCGCCGCCCACAGATGAACTCTATAAAATGATCATTGATAAAGACCCTTTAAGCTCTTTATGCGACTGTGGCCCGGCAAGCTTATTCAAAAACCCCGAAATGAAATTGAACTCCCTCATTGACGGGAAGAAACTAAAGAAAGCCTGCAAAACACTCAGGTAGGCAAGTTAATTATTGTAGAAGTTATTACCATAGTTGATCAATATCTCTTCATTTTTAGATATTGCTTTCAATGCAGTAATATATAATTCATTATTTTGTTCAGGTAAACCCTGGTGTTCCATTAGTTCATACTTGGCGTTTGCTTGGTTCTGATGATTGTACAAAGAACCAAATCCTAACGCGAACATCGAACCGTTTTTGCCGTACTCATATACATAAGATTGCAACTTGGTCTTCAATACATTCGTATTATCCTTGTCAGAAAATATCAATATCGGGCATATCTCTATCACTTCACCCTTTCTTATATCAACCGATGCAAACACACCTCTTCCTGCATCCTTAATGTTCGATTCGCTTACGTATACCTTTTTTTTCATAAAGGGCGCAAGATAAGCTTATAGTAATAATAAAACAGAAAAGACTTTTTAAAAAAAGACACAATATCTTTTTTCCGGATTGCAAAACTAAGCTCCTAATGGTAGTTGCACATTAAACGTGGTTCCTTTGCCTTTTTCGCTCGTCACAGTAATAGAACCATTATTAGCTTTCACAAATTCGTAACACAGCAATAATCCCAGGCCTATGCCCTTTTCCCCATCAGTGCCGTAAGTGGTAGTTTCAGCGGTCGACGTAAAAAGCTTGTTTATCTGCTCCGGCAACATGCCTACACCTGTATCGGAAATGCTAAGGTTTACAGAATCTTCCACCGCGATGGCATTAAGAGTTATACAGCCATTGTTGGGGGTGAACTTAACGGCATTCATTACTATATTCCTGATAATTATCTGCAATTGCTCCGGGTCGCAAAGAACCTCAATGTTGTCAGGTATGTTGTTATTGATACCTATTCCTTTGGTTTCTGCTATATCATTCAATAATTCAATTGTGTCCCTTGCTGCCAGCAGCAGGTTCACTTGCGCCGGATTGGCATGTGTATGGCCCTGTATATAATGTCGTGCCCATTGCAATAAGTTGTCAAGCAGCGTATTCAGCGATTTGAGCTGCCTGTTCACTTCCGGTTTTAGTTCAGAAAATTCTTCCGGGCTAAGTATATCCTGGTCAAGCATCTGCACTGTCGACGTAACTGAGCCAAGAGGCCCTCTCAGGTCATGGGAAAGCACTGAAAATGTTTTATCCTTAAAGCGGTTGAGCTCTTCAAGCTTTTGGGCCTGCTTTTGTATCTCTTCTTTTTGTCTCAATATTTTTTTCCTGCTCCGCTTCTCATGCAGGCTATTGCGATACAGTAATACACTTATGATAATAAGCAAGACCAAGCCGCCCACCAATGCAAGCATTATCAATTTCTGCCTTTCGCTTTTACTTTGCTGGATCTCTTTGTCCTTATTAAGTAAGGTTATCTGGCTTTCCTTTTTTCCAAGTTCATAATCAAATTGTGTTTGTAATATCCGTTTATTGGTTTTTTCGTTGTACAGTGAATCATAATAATTATAATATAACTTATGATATAACAATGCATGCTGGTAATCATGCAGCCTTTCATATGCATCAGATAAATCCCTGGCTGTTTCAAAAATGCTTTGTTTCAGTTGTTTTATTTGCGCCATGTTCAAAGCCTCCTGCAAAAGCGTGATACCCTCCTGAACTTTCCCTCGTTTCACTAGTATCGCACCAATGGTCTGTTTACCTGTTTCTATGATAATAGTATCCGCCTGGTCATCCTCTTTCAACAACCTGGTGTAAATAGCAAGAGCAGAATCATCATTACCTGTTTTATAATAAGCGTCGGCAATATTGCCCAGGCAAAGGTTTTTCCATCTTATATCGCCAATAGCGTCTGCTATCGCAATTGCTTTATTATATGCCTTGAAAGCGTCGGTATAATCCTGCATCTGGCAATATGCCACTCCGGAATTAACATAGTTAGAGAATAAAACCTCTTTGTCGCTTACACCATTTATAGCAAGGCCCTGGTCAATATATTCTTTTGCTTTTTTATAATTGCCCATCCCGGAATACACTGTGGCTATATTCACCATAGTCATTGATATATCTTCATTGCTTTTAAGTTTTTCAAAAGCCTTCAATGCATTAATATAATAAGTGATAGCCTCCGGAAAATTACTCTGGTCTGCATATATCCCGCCAACATCTACCAATGCCAGCCCTTCTGTTTTGAGATTATTAATAGTTCTGCAGATATTTATGCACTTGTCATAACATTCAATGGCCAAAGCCCTGTTGCCAATGCGGTCATATATATCAGCAACAGAAAGCAAAACCCTGCACTGCGACTTCTTACTATTTGTACCCTCGTAAATATGTAAGGCCTCCAGGTAATATTTTAATGCGGTATCAAACTTGTTTCTTCTTAAATCGCCTATTCCAAGAAATTGCAGACAAGATGCCTCTCCTCTTAAATAATTTAACTTATATGCCAATTGCAAACCCTGGTTTGCAAACAACATCATCGAATCCAGGTTGGTATCACGATAGCCCGAGGCTATGTCCGATAGCAATTGAACTTTAGTAGTATCATTTTGCAAATGAGATTTGAGGACAAAAAGAAGGCTATCCTTGTTTTGTGCTTCTGCGGTACCGTTGAATGGTAGTGAGAAAAACAAACTAAGCGCAAAGACTACCCAATAAAAAGAATTTGACCGGTTTATCTTATTATCCATGTATATGCGAGAAAGCACTTGCAATGTAGGGAAATAATATAACACTTGTTCTCCAGGCTACTGTCGACTAGCCATCATTATTATATGGGAATCCACTATTTTGCGAAATAATTGACTAATTACGCATACCGAAAAATAAAATTATGATACGCTATATAGCTTTTTTACGTGCCATGAATGTCGGCGGGCGGGTGCTGAAGATGGAAGAATTAAAGAAAATATTTGTGATGCCCGGTTTTAAAAACATAAGTACCTATATACAAAGCGGCAATGTTATTTTCGACTGTGCCGAGGAAGACACATCTCTTCTTGCAAAAAAGATAGAAGCAAAACTATTCAAATCCCTCTCTTACGAAGTAAAAGTATTCATAAAAACGATCCCGGATATTGCTGGCATTGTTAAAAAGAACCCTTTTAAAGATCACCCCGAAGATATGAACCTGCATGTAAGCTTTCTATCAGCAAAACCCGACAAAGAAAAAGTTGAGCTGATCCTTCCTCTGCAAAATGAGAACGAGCAATTCAAGGTTATAAATACAGAAATATACCTGTTGGTGAAAAAAGGCGGCTACGGCAATTCCACATTTTCAAATAATTTCTTTGAAAAAAAACTGAAGGTTCAGGCCACCACCCGCAATTGGGCCACTGTAAATAAGATGCTGGAATATTAGGGCAGTTTCCCCAACATTGTTTTTGCAGTCTTCATTCCTCTTCTTGTGTTCTTTTTAAGGCTCATTGTTATCAAGGGTCTTAACAAACGCAGTAAGAACGAATCTTTGAAAATCAAGGTGTTTGTCTGGGTCCATAATGTACCTGAATCTTCCGGAATATACTTCCATGAACCTCCTCCACCGCTTATCATAACAGAGCTTACATTGGTCATTACAAGTGAAGTTTTATTGGGCCTGTCGTCGAGTTTATATACCAGTTCTGCCTTCAGGCCCCAACTTCCAACAATACTTATTCTCCTTGGCTTAGTTTCAATAACTTTTGCTTCCCTTATTGTTTTGTCCCAAAGTGAACGCTTATTATAGTCTTGCGTAAAATCCCATACTAGATATGGTGGCCGGTTTATAAAAATGCTTTCTGATATAGTTACTGTCATTGGTAGTTTCACTTAAAGACTTAATGCAAACGCCGAAGCGGCTTCTGCATGTATGCGGGTGGTATCAAAAACAGGCATCTTCACATCAGCTTGTTTGATCAACAATGGTATCTCAGTACAGCCTAAAATAATCCCTTCAGCGCCTTCTTCAACAAGTTTGTCCATTATAACTAGGTATCTCTTTTTAGTTTCTTCATTAATAATGCCCTTGCCCAATTCACCGAATATAGATGCATGAATAAATGTGCGGTCTTCCTCTTCGGGTACTATGGCTTCTATGCCTTTATCTGCTAATTTCTTTTTGTAGAAATCCATTTCCATCGTTGGTATAGTGCCCAGCAAACCAACTTTTCGCAGGCCCTGTTTGTTTATCTCGTTGGCAGTGGCTGCAGCAATATGTATAAGGGGCATGCCGGTTTGCCTTTCAATATCTTCGGCAAACATGTGCATTGTGTTGGCACATAGAACGATTGCGCCCGCGCCACTCTGTTTTAAATGCATACACGCATTAGTTACCATGCTCAATACGGCCTCATTGTTTTTAGCATCTGCGTTCTTTTTTACTTCCGCATAATTGAGAGAATAAATAATGCACTCAGCGTAATTAAGGCCTCCTAATTGCTTATTCACAGCTTCATTAATATACCGGTAATAATCAATTGTAGATACCCACGATATGCCGCCTACAAGACCTAAAATTTTCATGATATAAAATAGATAAATCTTAAAAAGCTTTGCCTTCTTTTTTCATTGCAGCGTATTGACGCACTAAATTATACTTTATCCAGGTATCGTAAGCCTGCAGCTTGCAAACAATTAACCCATAATACCCATCCAAAAATCCCAGCCGTATTATATAATTAATAAAAAACACCCAGCCAGGCACAACAATTATTTTCAGCAGGCTGTAATTTTTATTTTTTTCTACTCTTGCCCGTGCAGCTATATCCGAATATTTTTCAATTTTTTTCAAATGATCTGACATGGTATAAAAGCTATAATGAAGGATATCTCCTTTTATTCTTTTTATGTTTTTAGTATTGTCATATAGCTCCCAGCGGTCATGAGGGTTCTCTCCTTTCCAGCAACCTTTTGTCCTGTTGAAAAGGCGTATTTTTCTATCCGGATACCAGCCACTATGTTTTATCCATTTGCCACAATAATTGGTAAGCCTGCTCATCAGGTATGCGTCAGTGGCACCTGTAAAATTGGATTGTTTTATTTCCCGGATGCTTTTTTCAAGCTCCGGGCTTAGTGCTTCATCTGCGTCGAGCGACAGTACCCAATCGTTTGCAGCTTGCGAAGCTGCAAAATTCTTCTGTTCAACATGTCCAAGGAAAGCCTGTGAAATTACTTTTGCTCCATACTTTTCTGCGATGCTGACAGTCTTGTCCTGTGATAAACTATCAACCACTACAATTTCATCGGCAATATCTTTTACAGATTGCAGGCAGCGTTCTATATTCCTCTCTTCATTAAAAGTGATGATAACAACGCTAATTTGAATCATGCTTTGGTATGGAGTTTACGCTTCTTGTAAACTATTTAGATGGAACAGTAAATGAAAATCAGGAAAGTAACTTTTGGCGTAACAGGAATTCAAGCTGGTCGTTCGAAACACTAAGCTTTTCTGTCATCTCTTTTTCTTCTATTCGCTTTTTATAAACGTCGTAAGCCCTTTGTATGGTCATGTCAAGTTCTTCTTCGTTCCAGGGCTTTGTGAGATAATGAAAAATTTTACCTTTATTAACTGCATCAATAACGGCATTCATATCTGCGTATCCCGTTAGCAAAACTCTTATAGGTTCGGGATGTTTTTCAATAATGGATTCCAGGAATTCTACCCCCGTCATACCTGGCATCCTTTGATCCGTAATTATTATATTTATTTTGTTATTATCCAGAACTTTCTTCGCTTCTTCCCCCCCGATAGCCGTAAACACCTGGTATTTGATCCTAAAAACAGCCTTAAAAGAGATAAGGTTATTATTTTCATCATCAACGTAAAGTATATTTATTTTTTCATTTGTCATTTTTCCATCTTAATTTTCATTACATCCGAAATAAATAATACTAAATTTGGTCTCGAAATATATGCAAGTTAAGAGATTTGTTTGTACTATTATACTATAAATATAATGATTAAAGCAATTAATCCAAGCACTTACCACTAAATATATTATGAAAGCTGTTTTGAAAGTTCTTAAATTCAATATAAATGGATATTATAAAGAGATATACCGCTTCACAAAGCATTTTGTCGAGTGATATATACACTCCTCAAATTTTTAATACCAAAGTTAACGAGCATAGAAAAAAAATAGAAAATCTTCTCGATAAGCATAACTCACTTTATATTTATGATGAAATAGACGGACAATTAAGAGAGTTAATAAAAAGCCTGAACCCTTCAATAAAAATAAAACAGGAAGACTACCCCGCTTTAATCAAGGAACACCTTAATGGTCAAGACTTTGATGATTATGGTGTTTGGGTATATTATCCCTGGAGCCAGAAATTTATTCATACCCTGGATGAAGAAGAGTTCATTGAGATCAGGACAAACAGGAACCGCTACAAGATAACGCGGGAAGAACAACAACTTTTAAGAACAAAAAAGATCGGTGTCATAGGCTTATCTGTCGGGCAGTCAATTGCTTTGACTTTGGCCATGGAACGCACTTGCGGGGAATTGAGATTAGCTGATTTCGATACCGCTGAGTTAAGTAACCTGAACAGGATACGCACAGGCTTGCATAACCTGGGCGTAAAGAAAACCATAATTGCTGCAAGGGAAATTGCTGAAATAGACCCGTTTATAAAAGTGAAAATATTCAGTGATGGGCTCACTACCGGCAATATGGACGATTTTTTTGAGGGAGATGGCAAACTTGATCTTTTGGTGGAAGTATGTGATGGACTGGATATAAAGATACAAAGCCGTTACAAAGCCCGCTCCCTCAAAATACCAGTGGTAATGGATACTAATGACAGGGGCATGCTGGATGTGGAACGCTTTGACCTGCAACCTGACCGGCCTGTTTTACATGGGCTTGCAGATGGCCTTGACCCTGAAAATATTAAAGACCTCAGCAACGAAGAGAAAATCCCCTACATTCTTAAAATGGTGGGAATTGATACTATTTCAACGAGGCTTAAGGCTTCTATGATGGAAGTGGAGCAATCCATCAATACCTGGCCACAACTTGCATCTTCAGTTACCCTTGGTGGAGCTTTAACAACCGATGTATGCCGCAGGATATTGTTGGATCAGTATCATGATTCGGGCAGGTATTATATAGACTTGGATGAACTGGTTGAAGATAAGGTAATACATAAAAACGGGAAAGCTCATTTCGGCGCTAATCCATACAAACCACTTGAGCAGGAAGAAATGCAGAAAATAGTTGCAAAATATTTCTCTTTTGCAAAGGCCCCCGAGTATAAACCGGCTGAAGAACAACTTGATAAAATAATAGACGCCGCTATCGCTGCGCCATCTGCAGGTAATAATCAACCCTGGAAATGGTATTATAGTAATGGCATCTTATTCCTTTTCCATGATAAATACAGGTCATGGTCATGGGGCGATTATTATGAAATGGGATCCCACATGGCTTTAGGTGCGGCTCTTGAGAATGTTCACCTCGAAGCGCTGAAATTAAAATTAGAAGATAAGTGTACAGTTCTGCCTATAAAAGATGAACCTAAACTAATTGCTGTTGTCCATTTTGCTACAGACTTGATGAATGAAGATTTGCTTAGTTTGAAGCTTGCCGATAATATCTTTAAAAGAACTACTAACCGAAAACTTGGTCCCCGCAAGCCATTGCCAGCTGCTTTTTACGACACTTTACAAAATGTAATTCAGCCACTTGGCAATATACATCTTGCCCAACTTGATGATGAAGAAAACCTTACTAAACTAGGCGGGATCATAGCCTCTTGCGACAGGATAAGATTGCTAAATGAGCAGGGCCATGAAGAGTTTTTTAATGAAGTGCGGTGGACAAAGGAACATGCAGAAGAACACAGGGATGGAATTGAGCTAGCCAGCGTGGAATTGAGCAAAAGTGATATAGCGGGGTTCCAGGTAGCACAGGACTGGAATGCTGTTGAATTACTAGCTAAGTGGAATAAAGGGGACGCTTTCAAACGTTCATCTGTAAAAACCATCAAATCGGCGTCAGCTATGTTACTGTTTTCGATACCTGAATTTGACCATAGTTCTTTAATAAATGCCGGAAGGGCTATTGAAAGAGTATGGATATTTGCTAATTTACATGGCATTTCAGTCCACCCTATGCTATCGCCTGTTTTCTTTTTTAACAGGATGATACACGGCAAAGGCATTGAAATGGAAGAAAGTGTTATCAAAGAATTGAAAGGATTGAGGGAAGAATTTGTAAATATTTTTCCATTACATATAGAAAACCAAGGAGCGTATTCAGAGGTATTTCTCATGAAATTGTCAATTGCTGATGATATCGGGACAAAATCATTGAGAAAACCTAAAAAAGATATATTTTACAGGGAGTAAATGTTAAAAATACGGGCATTTAAGGCCACTGATGATCTTGAGTCATGCAAGCGCTTCGCGGAAGGGCATGCTAATGTTTTGCGGGATTATGGTGTCACAAAGGTAACATCGTCGAAAAACGATTGGTTTTATAACCCTGATGTATATGTTGTACTGGTTGAAACAATTGATGGATCGGAAGTAGTAGGAGGAGAGCGAATACACTTAGTGAATAAAAAATTCCCCTTGCCTATTGAAGAGGCTGTATCAATTGTTGATAAGAGAATTTATGACCTTGTGGCCCGGTATTCGGACAATCAAATAACCGGGGAGCTATGCGGGCTGTGGAATGCAAAGCTAATTGCGGGGAGAGGCGTTAGCTGGTTCCTGACAAAACTGGGAGTTGCAATTGCGAATATGATAAGTATGGACAGTCTTTTTGTGTTGTGTGCCCCGTATACCGTAGAGATGTGCCAAAAGGCCGGTTTTGAAATTGAAACTTCTATAGGCGACCATGGAACTTTCAATTATCCCAAACTTGACCTGATAGCGACTGCCCTTTTGATAAAAGACCCCGAAACACTGGGCTATGCAGATAATAGCGTGCGGGAAGAAATTTTTAATTACATTAGAAACCCACTGGGTACTATTATTGAAGCCGGCCCAAAAGGAGATACTGAAATAGAGTATAATATTTTGCTGCCAAAATTGCAAAAACAATTATGAGGTACACCCGTTATCTGATTTTTTTTATTGCTTTTCTTTCCTTCTGTTCATTAAAAAGTATAGGCCAAACGGCGCTTGATTCTATTATAGTATCAAATCAAAAAACACAGGAAACTTATTTCGGCGATAAGGTTTATATCCTGGCAGATTCCGCAGGCAAGCTTGATATTAACGACATTGTTAAAGACACGTCATTTAAGCACAGTCATGAAAACATACCTAACCTGGGTATTAATAATTCTACGTTCTGGATAAAGCTAAGGCTGCATAATAATTCCGAAAATAAAAAAATACTGCTTGAAGTAGAAAACCCCTTACTTGAAGATGTAAGTCTCTATTATGCTTCTGACACTGCCGGACATTTTGCGAAAAAAATAGTTACCAAAGACCTGCCCTTTGCCGCACGGGGCAATTCAAGCCAGAATTATGATTTCACTGTTATACAGGAACCCGGCACTACAGGTACTTATTTCCTGAAGATAAGAGGCAATACGCAGAAACTGATACCCATAAAGGCAGGAGTTCCTGTTGTTATCGCCAACGATGGTTCGAATAAGGACCTTTTAAGCGGTTTGTATTTCGGCATCATGCTTGTCATGTTCCTGTATAACCTCTTTGTTTATATCAGCGTAAAAGACAAAAGCTATCTATACTATATTCTGTACATTGTTGCAGTAACACTTGTCCAGCTCAACATTACAGGTTTTGGTTTTAAATACCTGTGGCCGGGATACCCTGCATTTGAAAAATTCAGTGTTTTCCTATTTCCCTCGGTAACTGCTTTCACTTCTATAGCTTTTATAAGGCAGTTTTTACGTACTAAGCAATTTGTGCCACGCCTGCATCACGGGTTCTGGATATTTATTGTGGCATACCTGTTTACTGTTGCTAATGGTATATGGGGTAATAAATTACTAAGCTATAATTTAATAAATGCCAATGCCCTACCCCTATCGTTATATATGATAGGTATTGCTACCTACATCAGGATAAAACACAAATACAGGCCTGCATTTTTCTTCCTGGTAGCATGGACGGTCTTCTTGCTTAGCATCATGATATTTGTGCTGAAAGATTTTGGCATTTTTCCGTACAACCTGCTTACCGTTTCATTTATCCAGATAGGCTCCGCGGTTGAAGTTGTGTTATTGTCAATCGCCCTTGCCGACAGGATAAATATTCTTACCCGCGAAAAAGAAGAATCACAGGCCCTTGCATTGCAAGCTGCCGAAGAAAACGCACGTATCATCAGTGAGCAAAATGTAATACTCGAAACGAAAGTTGAAGAACGCACCGTTGAGCTAAAAGCCTCGAACGATGACCTGAGTAAGGCTATGACGGAACTTAAAGAAGCCGAATCGCAGTTGGTGGAATCAGAGAAAATGGCTTCTCTTGGTCAGCTTACTGCCGGTATTGCACACGAAATAAATAATCCTATCAATTTCGTCACATCCAACATCAAACCACTGAAAAGAGATGTGGAGATGCTGCTTGAGGTTGTAGACACCATAGAGAAGGTATCCTTGTCTGATGTGTCGGCAGCCGAAAAACAAAAGCAAATAGACTCCTATAAGATGGACATTGACTTCGATTATCTTAAAACAGAGATCGACCATTTGCTGAACGGCATCAATGAGGGGGCATCAAGGACATCTGAAATTGTAAAGGGCCTGCGCATATTCTCCCGCCTTGACGAGGACGACTTGAAAATGGCTGATATAAACGAAGGCATAGACTCCACACTTGTCATAATAAATAACCTCTTAAATAACCGTATAGAAGTAGTAAAATACTACGGGCAAATACCTTTGGTGGAATGTTATCCCGGCAAGCTCAACCAGGTATTCTTAAACATGATTACCAATGCTATTTACGCCATAAACAAAAGGTTTTTTGAGCAAGCAGGTGGCAAAGTGACCATTACTACAAGCAATAATGAGGATAATGTATTCATTAAAATAGCGGATAATGGCACCGGAATGGACGAGACCACCAAGAAGAAACTTTTTGAACCCTTCTTTACGACGAAGGATGTTGGTGAAGGTACGGGCTTAGGTCTTTCTATCGCTTACAATACCATCAACAAGCACAACGGGCACATTAATGTAAACTCCGTAATAGGTGAAGGCACGGAATTTATAATTGATATACCCTTGAAGCCGGCTGTGGCGGTGTAAACAAAAAAACCTATAGAATTGATTCTTTAGGTTAAGTTTGGAAGCCTATGAGCCTTAAAATCAATAATTGGCTATAAAACTTTGATAAATATTTGTAAATTGTTTTTGATTGAGTAAGAGCGATAAGATAAAGATACTATACATTGACGATGAGGTCAATAACCTGGTGGGGTTTAAAGCATCCTTCCGGATGGAGTATACTGTTTTTGTTGCTCCTGACACTATACAGGCTTTTGACGTGCTTGAAAAAAACCCCGACATAAGGGTAATACTGAGCGACCAGCGCATGCCCAACCAAACCGGGGTACAGTTTTTTGAGCAAGTGCGCACTTTGCACCCCAACCCCATGAGGGTGCTTATTACCGGGTACGCAGATATTGAGGCTGTAATAGAATCCATCAACGTTGGTCATATTTTCCGTTATATACGCAAGCCCTGGCAAGAGGTAGATATTATTTCCGCTATAGAGGAAGCAAATAAATTTTATGTTACCAATACAATGCTCTCGGTTAAAAACGAAGAGTTGCAAAAGGCCTACGATGAACTTGATAAATTTGCCTACAGCGTTACACATGATATGCGTGGCCCTTTGTTAAGTATCCTTGGTGCGGTTGACCTCTCTAAAAACATTGATGATATTAATGAAATAAGGGAGATGCTGGGCATGATGGAAAAGTCTGTGCTGAAACTGGACAATTTCATAAGAAGCGTGCATGAGTATTATAACCTGAAACGTGGCGACTTGCATATTGTCAACATTGATTTTAATAGTATCGTTACCGATCTTACCGATATGTATGATATTACAAGGAAGATGGCCAACATAAGGTTTGTTACCAATGTTTCGCAAAAAGAGGCGTTCAGGTGCGATGAAATGTATTTGAGGATCATATTGAATAATTTGCTTTCTAATGCATTTAAGTATAATCGTAAGGATATTTCTGATAAATTTGTGGAATTAAATATCGAAACGGGCAATGGCAGCAGTGTTATTACCGTTAAAGACAACGGAATAGGCATACACGAAAGCCACATTGGCGAGATATTTAAAATGTTTTACAGGGCTACCAACGAGGAAACAGGGTCGGGGTTTGGTTTATATAATGTAAAAGATGCATTGACAAAATTGAATGGTGAAATTATTGTTGATTCTAAACCTGAAGAAGGCACAACGTTTAAAGTGATCATACCAAGTAAATAAAAATGACCCCGAACAAACTACACTTTATTGTTATTGACGATAGCAAACTCGATTGTTTCATAGCAGAAAAGATCATTCGCAACACAGGCCGCAGCGAAACTATAAAGTCATTCCTTCATGCCAGCGAGGCCCTGGACTATATAAGAAATGCCCCCCTCGCTACAGACGGGCTGAAAACCATATTGCTGGTTGATATACAGATGCCTGTGATGAACGGCTTTGAGTTTGTAGAATCCTTCGACCGCCTGCCTAAAGAAAAAAGGGAAGACTATATTATTTACGTACTCTCCTCCTCCATCAACGAAAACGACCTTAACCGCGTACGCTACCACACATCCGTAAGGCAATTCTTAAACAAACCCCTTACCAGCAATACCTTATCTGCAATGCTGGACATGGTGCATTAAGATTTTTTTTGTTATCAACTTCCCATTTCATGGCAATGTTCGGGGCGTTGGCACCCTGCTTGGTTCGGTAATTCTACCTATCTTTCCTTATATTAGTGTATGATTATTCAATTCTGCGGTCTTTCGGGTGCAGGTAAAACCACTCTTGCTAAAGCAGTTAAAACCATAGTAAACCAACAAAATATCCCTGTCGAGATAATTGATGGTGATGAATACAGGAAACTACTATGCGCTGATTTGGGCTTTACTAAAGAAGCGTGTTATCCATCCTCATCTGCCTTATTCCAATAATTTGTTTAACTTGTTTGTAAGCAGTGTTTTATCAGGCAGGTACAGTTGGTACTTGCTCGTTAGTATCTGGTTACTGATGTTTGCTGTCGCATATTCCACTAATACATGGTCTTTATACGCACCAAGCAATATTCCTACCGGCTCGTTATCGCCCTCGCTGGCTTCTTCTTTTTTAAAGTAATTCAGGTACAAGTTCATTTGTCCTACATCTTCATGGTCTATTTCACCTCTTTTCAGGTCTATCAGCACAAAGCATTTTAATATCCGGTGATAAAAAAGCAGGTCAACATGAAAGTGCCGGCCTGCTATACTTATCCTGTATTGGCGTGCTATAAACGCAAACCCCTTACCCAGTTCCAATAAAAACTGTTGTAAATTATCTATTAGCTTTTGTTCCAGTTCCGTTTCTAAATACCGCTCTTGTTCAGGTATGTTCAGAAATTCAAGCACAAAAGGGTCTTTTATCAGGTCCTCGGCGCTTTGCACCTCATGGCCCTCGCTCGCCAGTTTCAATATTCCTTCTTTATCTTTGCTTAGTGCCAACCGGTGAAATAGCATACTTTTCATCTGCCTCTTTAGCTCCCGTACGCTCCAGTTTTCTTTCTCTGCCTGTTTTGTATAGAAACCTATCTCCAGTTCGTTTTCTGCTTTTAATATTTCAAAATAATGCGACCACGTCAATTGGTGAGACAGTGTCTCACCAATTGGGAAAGACAGGAACAATCTCCGCATATATATAATATTCGAGCGGCTAAATCCCCTTCCATACCTCGCTGTTAAGTCTGTAGAAAGTCTGTCTATTAATTGTGTCCCGTAACTCGCTTTCGCACTGCCATCCTGTTCAAAATTAACGATATACTGCCCTATCTGCCAGTAGGTTTGCACCAAAATAGTGTTCACCGCATAAGCCGCCTTTTCCCTGCCCTGGCTTAGCAGCTTACCTATCTGTTCTACTAATGAGGGATAAGCATCCATAGTCTTTTCCATGATTCTGCCTTTTATTATTTTCCACTTTTTCCAAAGTGGGCTACATGAATTACTCGTTCTGTAAAAATATTCTTATATTTGGATATAACGAAACTGTTATGAAATACAGTTTATCTTTTATTTGGGCGGCTGCAATATCCTCGATATTGTGCCTACCGAATTGCACCAGCGCACACCCATTTTCATAGACTCTAAAAACATGGTGAATAAAGCCCTGGAGTTTATGAATGAGGATGCAATGGTGGGTAAATAAAACACTTTTTGGCTTATCAGCCTCCCATTTCATTGCAGTGTTCCGGGGCGTTGGCACCCTGCATGGTTCGGTAATTCTATCTATCTTTCCTTATATTAGTGTATGATTATCCAATTCTGTGGCCTTTCAGGTGCAGGTAAAACAACACTTGCAACAAGAGTCAAAACCATATTAAACGAGCAAAATATCCCTGTCGAGATAATTGATGGTGATGAATACAGGAAAATATTATGCGCTGATTTGGGCTTTACCAAAGAAGACAGAAATACAAATATCCGGCGGCTTGCTTTTGTAGCGGCTAAATTATCCTCATACAATATTGTATCTATTATTTGCGCAATAAACCCTTACGAAGAAATCCGTAAAGAGATTGGTTTGCAATACCCCAATGTAAAAACTGTTCACATCAACTGCAGCATAGACGAACTGCTGAATCGCGATACAAAAGGCCTGTACAAAAAAGCGATGCTGCCCGATACGCATCCTGATAAGATTCATAACCTTACCGGCATTAACGACCCTTTCGAAGCGCCTCAAAAGCCTGATTTGACAGTAAACTCCCACCTTGAGACTATTGAACGATCCGCCGGAAAGCTAGCCCAATTCATTTTACAGAATTATAAAAGCGCCTGATGTATTATTCGTTTCAGGGTCTATAATAATACCTCTGCCTGTCTCTGCCTGTCCTGGCCGATGTCTCTGCCCTTGCAGGACTCGGCGGCAATCAAAAGCAATTTTATCCTTCATCTTTATTTTCACTCTTGCAAATTCATTCACACTTACCGGTTCTTCACTTTTATACGTTTCAAAAGTATCATTGTCCGTTTTGCAAATTATCTCCTTCACTTTGCATATAGTTTCTGCTGTTCCTATCCTTAACAAATAATCTTTGCCTGCCTGCAATGCATTTTGCGTGTCCAAGCAGCAAAGTTCCGCTTCAATTTCCTGCCCACATTGTAGGGTGTTTAATTCACGGGTTAAAATATCGCCTCTTTTCACATCGCCGTTCACGAACAAACAAATATTTTGTCCCGCAACAGCTTCCAGCACTTCATCATATCCATGCAGTATTTTATCCGCCACAAGCCTTTCTCCTTGCGGATTTACCAATAAAACGTCACCACTTTTTAAAGTACCCGATATCATTTTTCCATACACAGCATTATCTCTTACATATTGCACCGAAAACCTCATTTCGGCATTAACTGCATTTTCTTTCCCTTCGCATTTTTCAAGATACTCAAACAAAGTTACCCCATCATACCAGGGCATATTCCCCGAGCGGAAACTTATATTATCTCCTTCCAATGCGCTTACAGGTATAAAATTCACATCCGGCAATTGCAGCTTTTCGGCTATTTGCAGGTACTCATTTTTAATAACCTTAAATATTGCTTCATCATAGCCCATCATGTCCATTTTATTGATGGCCACCACCACCTGCTTTATTCTTAGAAAAGAAGCCACTAAAGAATGCCTGCGTGTCTGGGCTGTAATGCCATTGCGGGCATCTATTAATATAATTATTGCATCCACATTCGATGCCCCCGTAACAAGGTTCTTGGTATATTGAAAATGCCCCGGCGCATCCGTAATAATATATTTCCGGTTTGGAGTAGTAAAATATTTATAGGCAACATCAATCGTTATCCCCTCCTGCCTTTCGGCCCGCAAGCCGTCTGTTATATGCGCTAAATTAATAGCCGCATTCGCAGACACCGATTCCAGCACATCAGCTTTCAGGTTATTGGTATCATACAACAACCTGCCTATCAAAGTACTCTTCCCATCATCCACACTTCCCGCCGTTATAAACCTAAGTATGTCCATTTTTTTGTTGTCATGGCGGGCGCCGACCCGCCATCTCATCAATCCCGCAAAGCGGGAATATCGGTACTCGCCCTCCATTTGCACATTTTCACATTTTCAAATTTGCCCATTCAAAAATACCCCACCATCTTCCTGTCCTCCATGCCTGCATCCGAAATAGCATCATCCATTCTTGTTTCGCCCCGCTCGCTTATCGCCGAGTGCTCAATTTCATATATCACCTCATCCATCGTCATGGCTTCCGAGCGCACTGCTGCCGTGCAGGTCATATCGCCCACTGTTCTGTAGCGCACCATAGTGTTTACAATCGTGTCCCTATCTTCTATATTTATAAATTCCGACACCGCCACCAGCTTCCCCTCATGCACAATACACTTCCTTTCATGTGCAAAATATAAGGATGGCAAAGCTATTTTCTCCCGCCGTATATAATGCCACACATCCACCTCGCTCCAATTACTTATCGGGAACACCCGCATATTGCCCTGCGCCGCACTTCCCCTCTCGAGAGGGCTTAGGGCTGTGTTATTCCCCCTGTCATCCTGAGCTCGCCGAAGGAGCCCATTATAAACCTCCCAAAGCTCCGGCCTTTGCTCACTTGGCTGCCAGGCACCCGAAGCATCCCGCACCGAAAATATCCGCTCTTTCGCTCTCGCTTTTTCTTCATCCCTGCGGCCACCACCTATGCAGCAATCAAACCTAAACTCATTTATGGCATCCATCAAAGTAACAGACTGCAAGGCGTTCCTGCTTGGTAATTTCGATTTTTCTTCTTGTATTTTTTTCAACCGTATGGTGTCTCCCACACGTCGCACAATCAGCTCCAAACCATGCTGCCTCACCAATTCATCCCGAAAAATTAATGCCTCCTCAAAATTATGCCCAGTATCTATATGCATCACCGGGAAGGGTAGCTTATTAGGATAGAAAGCCCTCAGCGCCAGATGTATCATCAGGGTAGAATCCTTGCCTCCCGAAAACAGCAGCACGGGTTTTGTAAACTGCGCCGCCACCTCCCGCATAATATATACTGCTTCTGCCTCTAAAATCTCTAGGTGGTCCATCTTAACCCTGTATATTAGATTTGAAAGACTGGCTTGGAAAAATCAAATTAAATGGGAAAGTAAGCCTTATATTATATCTACCCGAGGCATTGTAATTGTAACTCATATGCTGTAATATCTTGGCGTAGAAATTATCTATTTCCATTCCCGAAGCCTCTGCCATATTGATAATATCATCAAACAGTTTACTGGCTACCCCATAAGCATAGCCACCCACCACCTGGTTTCTGAAATGTGGCTCAATAAGCCCACCAAAATAAAGCATGTCCCAATCATTCAATATGGCGCGGTTTTGTTCTAAAAGTTCATTGGGATGCATTAAAAACTCAACATCATCTTCCAATATCAGTATGCGTTTATAATTCCTTTCACTTGCTATTCTTATACACTTAAGATGAGATGCCCTCGCGGATAGCTGGCCTATAACATATCTCTTGTCTTTCTTAATGAAATTGCGGTATTTTTCAAGCCCTGGCAACTCTTTCAGTTCTATTGCGTCAATCCTTTCAAAATTAGATATGCTAAGTTTATAAAACTGTTTTATCATGTTCTCATTCCTTGCTACATCCTTTTCAAGGTTTATATAAAATACCTTATCAAAATAAGCATCTAAACTTAATCCTGTATTTGTAGAATTCGGCAATATTTACGATGCTTTTTTTATATTGATAAATCTGTTTGGAATAACACCTCAAATATAAATAATAACCCTATTTTACGCAAGTAACATTAAATTATTTGGTTTTTTATAAAAAAGTATTTAAATTGGTTCTGATATTTTTTAAAAGCACACTCATTATGTCAGATTTTTGTATTTTTTGTGGGACTTCTGGAGCATTTTGCAAAATTAGTTCAGGTACGACCTCATCTGGTACTTATGCAAATATCCTTGGAGGAGGTGGTCATACAGCTTGTGGAGACAATCATACTATAATTAATGGTTCAAATAATGAAACCCATGGGCCAGCACAATGGATATTAATTGGCAATGGAAGGGATCATGTTAATTGTGGTCAATATTCCGTAATATTAAATGGAATACAAAACTGCATAGGTGAAATTGGTTCCCGTAAAACAATTGGTAACGGACAGTGTAACTGTATTTGTTCAGGTGTACACCATACTATAGAAAATGGTTGCATTAATACAATATCAACTTATAGCGGTTATATATTGGGTTACACTATATTAAACGGGTGCAATAATATTATTGATACAACCGCAGTGGGCTGTAATTGTTATAATACAATTATGAATGGGGAAAGCAATTTAATTTCCGGATGCATTAATTATAGTATTCTTGGCAACGGGTTGGGCAACACCATGTCTGGTAGCTATTCCTCTTTATTGAATGGTGCCAATAACAGGATTTGCAATGGGACAAACCAATTTATAGGCAATGGTGCAGATAATGTTATTGATACCTCCTCCGGTAGTTATAATAACCAGAATACAATTATTAATGGTTGTGATAACGGTATTTACGCCGACCATTTAAACACTATTATCAGTGGCCAGCAAAATGCTATATGTAACGGAACAAATAACGGTATTATAACCGGTTATTTAAATTGTATTGATGGAACGGATTACAATTTCATTATGGGGGGTGCCCGCGATGTTATATCAGGGTCCTGCTTTAGCGCTATCGGCGCTGGTGAAAGCAATTGTATAGTAAGTGCTTGTCATTCTGGTGTTTTTGGCGGTTGCTTTAATACGGTTTCCGGTAATTATTCATTTATAGGAACTGGTGCTTGCAACACTGTTAATACAGATTATAGCGGCACTGTTTCCGGTTACTGTAATACAATAAGCGCCATTAATTCTTTTATTGGCGCGGGTTACTGTAATAGTATTATTTCAGGTCACTCTTCATCCATTCTCGGTGGTTATAACAACACATCTTCGGGTAATTACTCATCCATTCTCGGTGGTTCCGGAAATACCGTTACACATAACCATGCCGCTGTATTCGGTCAAAACATTTCATCTCAAGCAGACCATACTTTCCATGTGGAATGTTTAAACGCTATTCATACTCCCGTGCAACCTGGCTCAACTTTACCTCATGGTACCGTATTTAAGCTCTGCAATGGATTTCCGCCACCTAACTGCGCTCTTCCTCTTTATATTGTCAATTAATGTTTATCAATAATATGATAGATTCTAAAATGAATAAAAAAACAGAAGAATGAAAAAGTACATTTTATTTCTTTTTCTTTTTTTGCCTTTTGTAATAAAAGCACAGATTATTAGTGCTTTTGCTGGTGGTGGCTCAGGTGGGGATGGAAGTCCTGCAATATCTGCGAGCATATACGACCCTAATAGCTTAACATTCGATAAACAGGGCAATTTATACTTTTCACAGTCACTAAGCCATAAAATACGAAAAATAGATACCGCTGGCATTATCACTACGATTGCTGGTACCGGAACAGGCGGTTTTAATGGAGATAATCAATTGGCAACTGCGGCCGAATTATATCAACCAAATGGTATCGCTATTGATACATTTGGCAATATTTATATTGCTGATGGTATAAATAATAGAATAAGAAAAATAGATATTGCAACGGGGATCATAACCACATTTGCTGGTAATGGTAATCCTGGATTTAGTGGCGATAGCGGCTTGGCCACCGCAGCTTCATTACATGTTCCTTCTTCAATTTGTTTTGACAAACGGGGTAATTTATATATTGGGGATGATGTTAACTTTAGAATCCGTAAAGTAAATACCTCAGGTATCATTACAACCGTTGCTGGTACTGGGATAGCTGGCTATGTTAATGATAGCGGCATAGCTACGGTAGCACAATGCATACCTGAGACAGGCATATGTATTGATTATATGGGAAATTTATATATAGCAAGTGGCAATCAGGTAGTGCTTAAAATGGATACCACAGGCATTATAACAACTATAACTGGTGATACCTCTTTGTATATGTACAATGGTGATGGCATACTTGCGATTCAGGCACATTTGACACCTTCATTTCTTGCAATTGATAGCGGTTTATTGTACATATCAGATGCTCTCAATAACAGAATACGTAAAATTGACGCAAATGGTATTATCCATACTGTAGCTGGAAATGGTTTAGCTATTTTGGGAGGCAATGGAGGCATAGCAGATTCTGCTTCATTTGATGGGCCAAGCGGCATAGCTTTTGACAATTGCGGCAATTTGTACATAGCAAATGTTAATACTCCACGCATTCGTAAAGTAACATTCGATACATCCTGTCATTTATCTAGTGTAGACACCAACCTTAAAATAAACACTATTTCATCCAATTCATCAATAAATATTTACCCCAACCCCGCTAATAAAATAATAACTGTTACAAGCACAAATAAAATAAATAATGTAGCCATCATAAATATGCTTGGGCAAACTTTATATAACCGGGAGTATAATAACGATAAAATAGAGGTAGATATAAGTAAGTATGCAAGTGGTGTTTATTATTTGCAGATAACAGATATTTCAGGTAGTAAAGAAGTAAAAAAGATTGTAAAACAATAAAAACATTTGCACATTTTCATATTTCTCACATTTCCACATTAATAGTATGAACATTATTTTCCAAATTGACGGCGGAATCGGCAAAAATGTGGCTGCTACTGCAGTATGCAAAGCTATTAAAACTCAATATCCTAATGATAAATTAATTGTTATCACAGGTTATCCAGAGGTTTTTCTCTGTAGTCCTTATGTAGATAAAGCCCTTAATTTTAATAATCTGAACTACTTCTATTCCGACAATATTGAAGGGCAGCAAGTCAAGATGATGTTGCATAACCCCTATATGGAATCTGACTTTGTTAACCAAATCGGGCATCTTAATAAAGTGTGGTGCGAAATGTTTGGCATTAAGTACAATAATGAGCAACCTGAATTGCATTTAAATAACCGGGAACTTCAATTTTTTGGTAACCAAATAAGCGCTCCCAAGCCTATAATGGTTTTACAAACCAATGGGGGCGCACAAAACCAGCCTAACAAATATTCCTGGACAAGAGATTTACCGATAGCTACTGCCCAAAAAGTAGTAAATCATTTTGTGAAGGATTATACAATCGTACACATCCGCCGCGAAGACCAGCCAGCTTTGCAAAATACTATTTCGGTACATAACGAGTTCCGCGCCATAGCTACCCTTATCAATATGAGTACGAAAAGGCTCTTTATTGACAGTTTTTGTCAGCACACTGCCGCTTCGCTTAACAAGCCTTCCGTAGTATGTTGGATAGGCAATATACCTTCCCAATTTGGCTATGATATACATACTAATATTATCGCCAACCCTCCAACTATGAAGCCGGAACTTCGTAATTCCGTATTTAGTAAATATAATATTTCAGGCCAGCCAACCGAATTTTGCTATAATAGCGAAGATGAAATTTTTGATGCAGACAGGATTATAGAAGCATTACAAACTGATGTATCACCTCTTCAGAACATCAGCGCTATCCCTGATTTGCAATTGAATATTGAGGAAGAAAAAACTAAACAAAATGGAAGTTCTAAAAAACTAAAACCCGAAACTGCATAGCACTTCCCCTCTTTAGAAGGGTTAGGGCTGTGTTCTTTGCGGCTCTTTGCGTACCCTCTGCGCCCTTTGCGTTTAAACTCTCAACGACACAAATCCTTCAATCCTTAAATCAAGCGCATCATGGTCAAAAAGATATTCTTTCAAAGTAGCCTTCCCCGCGTTGGCAGCACAGTTTTTCAAAACCTCATGAGCCAGGACGAGCGTTTTTATGTTACCCCAACATCTGGTATGTTAGAGCTTATTTTTGCTGCCCGGCACAATTACACCGAAAGCCCCGAGTTCAAAGCACAGGATGCAGAGCTAATGAAAAAAGCGTTCTTCGGTTTTTGCAGGGAAGGCATACAAGGTTACTACAACGCTATTACAAATAAGCCCTACGTGCTTGATAAATCCCGTGGCCATTTTGCCCACTATGGTTTTATAGATAGCTTTTATCCCAAACCCAAAATGATATGCCTGGTTCGCAACCTGCCCGATATTATCGCATCCATGGAGAAAAAATTTCGCGAAAACCCGCATAAGTCAAACCCTATTCAAAACCACGCTACCATGCAAGGCACCAGCACACCCAAGCGGGTGGATATATGGTTCAACTCCCCGCCTATTGGCCTTGCCATAGAAAGGCTGGGTGAAGCCATGAGGCAGGGCATAGATAAAAACATGCTTTTCATCAAATACGAGTCCCTTTGCCTTTATCCCGAAATAGAAATGAAACGTGTATATGAATACCTTGAAATAGAACCTGCAAAATTTGATTTCAATAAAATAGAGCAAGTTACCAAAGAAGACGATGCCATTTACGGCATAGCAGACCTCCACACCATCCGTCCCAAATTAGAAATGCAACCCTCCGATGCCCAACAAGTCCTCGGCAAAGACGTCTGCGATTGGATAAAAAACACCTACAAATGGTACTACGACTATTTCGGGTATAAATAAGCCAGCCGCTGTCCCACACTTCAAAAGGTGTGCAGCGCCTGTAGCACAATACGGCAATACCCAGTTTAGCTTCTCCTCTCCTTCGGAGAGGCCGGGAGAGGTTTTTATAACTTTCTTTCCGCTCCCACAGCCACTTTCAGAAATAAATTTGGAAAACGCCCCCGCCAAATCGTACCTTTATACAGAAATTAGCATGAAAACTATTTTATTTAATATAAACCTAAAACAACCCTTTTTAAGAATGCCCGATTATAACAGAATCAGGAGAAATCGGGCATAAAATGCCCGATTTAATGTCCGGTATTTTTATTGATAATCAACCATTTATGCAAAAAATGTCCGCACTTTTCAAAAAAAACCGGACATCGGGCATTTTGGCAGATCGCGGGAAATTATGGGAAAGTGTGAGAACTTTCTCATAAACACATTTAAAAAAATAAAAAAGAAGTGAATAAAGTATGGGACCTTTTGAGCAATAATGTGCATTTATTTTTCTCATACATTGCTTAACCGTTCAATCAAAGTAGCATCGTAAAAACAGGAAATTAAAGCCCACAAAACGATACCAAAACAGCTGAAATCGGAACCAGAATGGCCCGAATAGGAAAAAGCGGAACTTTTCTCTTGAACACCTCTTGAAAAATAGAAAATATGTGAATAAAAAATATTATTTCACCGCCTCTACCCTATAGCCTTTCTTGCGTAGCAGGGCTATCACCCCATTAGGCCCCCATAAGTGTCCCGCACCTACGGCAAAGAAAACGGGCTCTTGTTTTATCTTTTCTTCAATCCTGCTTATCCATTTTTTATTTCTGTCATCGAGGAAAACGCCCATATCGCTGCCGAGGTCGTTTGATTTTTGTAAAAGTGCAAACAGCTTGCCGAGGTCCTGATTTTTATAGGCACTTACCATTTCTTCATAATTATCGTTGTCGGGGGATGATGCCCCTTTAATGCTTTCCATAAGGTCATGAATAATGCTATCAACCGGTATGTTTTGCAAAATGGCTATTTGCTCGCTAGCCTGCTCCAGGCCGCTGATCGTTTTGTTGCTTTTTTTAGCAAGCTCCATCAGATGGTCTTCATAAGACACAGGGTTGGCACATTCGAGGTTCTTGGATGTAAGCATCATATCGAGGGCAATGGGTTTCATGTTCTGAAACATACTGATCTGCAGGCCCATGCTGTCATTTATGTATTTCGCCAGTTTTTGGTATTGATCTTCAGTAAAGTAATCTTTCAGCATCTTGCCGCTGGAATCTATCATGCTTGCAGCCGCCTGCACCATCACACTTGGGTCGTCAAGGTTCATTTCGAAACATACCACATCGCTTTTCTGCAGGCAGGCGTTCATACTGTCGGTCCAGAAATAATCCTGGGGGCAAATCATATGTATAGTACCGAATAAATAAGATGCATGATGCAGGCCATTGCCCCTAATTCGCCATAAAAGCGAAGTGGAAAAAGTATCGCTCTGGGGCTTATGTGCAGGCTGTTCCTTTACGCTTTGGGACCATGTAAAAGTAAAAGAACAGACGGCTACAAGGGCTAAAATAATCCTCTTCATTTCCTAAAGGTAAATATTAAAATATAAGTGCAGCCAAATAGAATGCTAAAGAATGCAGGCCGGATTTTTTTGGCATTTATCGCAGAGCGCATTATATTTATTATGCGATGGATTTTTTAAACTTCATAAAACCGGGAAATACTATTCAGCCCGGAGCGGGAAAACTGCTTATAGCAGAACCTTTTCTGCAAGACAATAATTTCTCGCGGTCGGTGGTGTTGCTTTGCGAACATGGAGAAGAAGGTACGGTAGGCTTTATATTGAACCACTTGACCGAACTGACATTAGGAGAACTATTGCCCGACCTGTCTTTTATTAAAGCAGACATCTACGAAGGAGGGCCGGTGCAAACAGATACTTTACATATTTTGCACCGTATACCCGATGTGCTGGGTGGCAAGGAAATATGCCAGGGCATCTATTGGGGCGGATCGTATGATATTTTGCAGGAAATATTGCACGATAACACATATAAGCCTGAAAATATAAGATTGTTTGTGGGTTATACAGGCTGGTCGCCGGGGCAGCTTGATAAAGAATTGGAAGAAGGATCCTGGTTTGTAACCGAAATGCCGAGCGCCAGCCTACTCCAGGCTGAGCCTGCAAACGTATGGAAAGAGGCCATCTCATTTTTGGGAAAAGAGTATCAATACCTTGCTAATATGCCCATAAACCCTCAATTGAACTAATTGTTCCCAATTGCGGCTTGTTTATTAATTTTATACGGTGAGAATCAATCAAATATTCAGCGCGGCACTGTTTATCGCTATTACAAGTGTTTTACTATGTGCATGCGCAAAGAAGAACGCAGATGAGAATGAATGCGATCCATCGAAACTGAAAGGCACTTACTACTCTATCAGGCAATTTGCCCGCGACCAGTTTGATATGTATAAAGGCACTCCTTACGGATTTAAGAAAGTAAGCGTACTGAATGGTAAAAAAGACACCGCCTACGAAAATATATACACGCTGGACTGGCCGATGATCTTTAAAACATTTTTCGAAACGGATATAAGCCAGCGCAAGTTTGACTGCCTTTATAATTTCAGCATGTTTGACGACGATGTTTCGGAAACAAGAAATTATTATTACGAAGCCAAAGACCCTAAACTTTTTACTCGCAAACTAATTATCACCACTAATACAACAACGCAGAAAGTAGTGAGTATATATATAGAAACAGAGAAGAAAACCGCTTTTAGTTTCCAGGCACAGAAGTTATTGTACATACCACTGAAAGTGATACAGATACAGAAGTATGAAAAAACATTTTTCCGTGCCCCCCAAGACCTGTTTTTAGAATATGATTTTATGTAAGTGAACGATGACGAGAGAAGAGTTTAGCAAGATAGCGCCAAGTATTCCCCATCAGCCAGGCTGTTATAAATACTACGATATACAAAACGAATTATTGTATGTTGGCAAGGCTAAAGACCTGCGAAAACGTGTAGGTTCCTACTTCAACAAGACGCTTGATAATAATAAAACAAAGAGATTAGTTTATTTCATCCACCATATTGATTTTACTGTAACAGGCAGCGAACACGATGCCTTCCTGCTGGAGAATTCACTTATTAAACACTACCAGCCCCGTTTTAATGTTTCATTAAAAGACGACAAATCATATCCTTATATCGTTATAAAAAAAGAGAATTTTCCGCGCGTTTTTTTTACGAGGCGAGTAATACGCGACGGGTCAGAATACCTGGGCCCATTTACCGGCCTGATGCGTGTGAAGGAATTGCTGGAGATGGTGAAACAAAACATTCCTTTGCGTACCTGCAACCTTAACCTTACGCCGCAGAATATTGCTAAGCATAAGTTTAAGGTTTGCCTTGAGTATCATTTGGGAAATTGTAAAGGCCCATGTGAAGGCCTGCAAAGCCCCGAAGACTATATGGAGAACCTACAGCATGTGCGCCATGTGCTGAAAGGGAATATAAGCGAAGTAATAAAATACCTTAAAGCTGAGATGCTGAAATATGCCTCTGAGATGCAATTTGAAAAAGCGGAAGTGGTAAAAACAAAGATAGAATCGCTGAATAGTTACCAAAGCAAATCTACCATTGTAAATCCCAAGCTTGGCAACCTTGATATTGCCAGCATAGTGAGCGATGCAGGCCACTTTTACGTGAATTATATGATGGTGAGCAAAGGGACCGTGGTATATTCGAAAAGCGTGCTGATAGAGAAAAAACTGGACGAGCCGGAGGATGAAGTGCTTGCCATTGCATTGGATAAGCTGCGTGACACTTTTCAAAGCAATGCGGAAGAAGTGGTGGTGCCTTTTGCTATTGATGTTACGAACGCCGCCCTTAAAGTTACTGTGCCTAAAGCAGGCGATAAAAAACAATTGCTTGATCTGAGCCTGAAGAATGCGGAGGCATTTCATGCGGAACTAAGAAAGAAAGACACATTGCTGCTTGGAGAAACATCGAAAGCCAAGACCATGGAAGTGCTGGAAGAACTACAAGAAGCATTGCAGTTGTCGGAACTGCCTTTGCACATTGAGTGTTTTGATAATTCTAATTTCCAGGGTGCCTACCCTGTTGCCGCAATGGTTTGTTTTAGGGATGGGGTGCCATACAAAAAGGATTATCGTCATTTTCATATAAAAACGGTAAAAGGCATCAATGATTTCGCGTCCATGGCAGAGATCGTTTACCGGCGTTATAAACGCCTGATGGATGAAAAGCAGCCATTGCCGCAATTGGTAATTATTGATGGTGGCAAAGGCCAATTAAGCTCGGCACTGGAAAGCATAGAAAAATTAGGCTTAACAGGGCGTATGACCATAGTGGGACTTGCCAAGCGGGAAGAATCGATATTCTTTCCAAGTGATACCGAACCGCTGCAACTAAATTTTGACAGCCAGGCCTTGCTGCTTGTCCGCAGGATAAGGGACGAGGTGCACCGCTTTGGCATCACTTTTCACAGGGATGCGCGGAGCAAGGGCACTATTAAAAACGAGCTGGACGGCATACCCGGTATAGGTGATAAAACAGCTATGGCACTGCTTAAAGAATTTCGCTCGGTTAAAAACATACAAACCCTTACTGAGCGCGAATTAGCGAAAGCTATAGGAATGGCTAAAGCCCGTATAGTTTATAGCTATTTTCATGATGATAAAGGCACAATATAAATGCATAGAAACATTTTGTGAACTACCTTTGTGTAAATTTTCATCCAATGTCATCTTCAGACAAAACCCCGCTTCTACCCTCCCTTTTAAAAATGAAATGCCCCAATTGCCGTAAAGGAAATATGTTTTCGAACAAACACATTTTGCCGCTCAATAAGCTAATGGCGATGCCGGAGAAATGCCCCGTTTGCGGCCAGAAATTTGAGCCTGAAGTAGGATTTTATTATGGTACAGGCTTTGTAAGCTATGCTTTGTCGGTAATGTTTTTAGCTGCCATTTGGATAGCCTATTGGGTACTGTTCGGGCTTTCTTATACCAATAACTCCGTATTTTATTGCCTGGGTGCCTCTATTGTGATACTAGTGCTATTGCAGCCCTGGTTGATGCGCCTGTCGCGGGTATTGTATCTTTATATTTTTGTAAAATACGGAAAGGGCATGCGTTGGAAAAGCGAGGAATAGATTGATATTAACTTATCCCCCACTCCAATCAGAAAAATCACTATTCAGAGTATATATTTGCAGTCCAAACCACAATAAATGAAAGACTTTAAGAACGCCATCGTAGAATGTGTACCTAATTTCAGCGAGGGGCGCAATACGGACATTATAAAACAAATAACAGACGAAATAGAGAAAGTAGAAGGCGTGCAATTGTTGGATGTTGACCCCGGCAAGGCTACCAACAGAACCGTTGTAACAATTGTGGGTAATCCATATGCTGTTATTGAAGCGGCTTTTTATGCTATAAAAAAGGCAGGTGAGTTGATAGATATGCGCAACCACAAGGGTGAACACCCCCGTATGGGCGCTACGGATGTTTGTCCGCTGATACCAATATCGGGCATTACCATGGAGGAAACCGTGGAGTTTGCCAAAATGCTGGCCAAACGTGTGGGAGAAGAATTAGACATACCAGCCTACCTTTATGAATATGCTGCATCTGCCGACTATCGTCGCAACCTGGCAGACATACGCAGTGGCGAGTATGAGGGTTTTACCGCCAAGATACAGAAAGAGGAATGGAAGCCGGACTATGGCAGGGCACATTTTAATGAAAAGAGCGGAGCAACAGTAATAGGTGCACGCGACTTTTTGATAGCTTATAATGTGAACCTGAATACCACTTCTACCCGCCGTGCCAACGCTGTGGCATTTGATATAAGGGAAAAAGGACGGCAGAAAAAAGATGAAAAAGGCAAAACCGTAAAAGGAAATGATGGAGAAGCAGTATGGGAACCCGGGCTGCTGAAAGCTGTAAAGGCCATTGGTTGGTATATAGAGGAATATGGAATTGCCCAGATATCAGTGAACCTGACCAACATGAACATCACCCCACTGCATGTACTGTTTGACACCGCCTGCGAGCGGGCTAACGCAAGGGGAATGAGGGTTACAGGCAGTGAACTGGTAGGGCTGGTGCCATTACAAGCCATACTGGAAGCCGGTAAATATTTTTTACACAAGCAACAGCGAAGCCTTGGTGTGAGCGAAGCAGAAATAATAAAAATTGCCGTACGCTCTTTAGGGTTGGATGAACTGGGGCCTTTTGACCCACAGAAGAAAATAATAGAATATCGCCTGCGGGATATGAATGCTAAAAAGCTGGTTGGCATGACGCTGACCCGCTTTGCAGAAGAAACTGCAAGCGAATCTCCTGCACCAGGTGGTGGCTCTATTGCGGCTTATGCGGGTGCAATGGGTGCGGCTTTAGGCACCATGGTGGCTAATCTTTCAAGCCACAAAAAAGGCTGGGATGCGCGCTGGGAAGAGTTCAGCAAGCATGCGGAAAAAGGACAGTCCTTAATGAGCGAATTACTGGCCCTGGTGGACGAAGACACAAACGCCTTCAATAAAATAATGGAGGCATTCGGCCTGCCCAAAAGCAATGATGCCGAAAAAGCTGCGCGTACCGCTGCTATAGAAACTGCTACCATTTATGCAATAAAGATCCCCTTCCGCACCATGGAATTGGCTTATGAAGCATTTGAGCTCGCCAAGACAATGGCAGAGATCGGCAACCCGAACAGCGTAAGCGATGCGGGTGTTGGAGCCTTGTGTTTACGCACCGCATTGAAAGGTGCATACATGAACGTGCGCATCAACAGCCAGGGACTGGAGAACAATGCCGAAGTAAAACCCATATTGGTTCAAGCGGAAGCCATGAATACTGCAATTGATGCCAAAGAAAAAGAAGTTTGGGAGATCGTGCTGGGTAAAATGAAGTAAAGCAGAGAGATCGCAATTTCACTAAAAATGCAAGCTATACATTATAATTATTTTTAATTAGTATGTATTGAAAATAAAATATTAAATTCACGTCACAAGCACGATTCGAAATCGAAAATAAAAAATAGTTTATGAAAGCAACCATTGGAGTATATAACACACACGAAGAAGCTGTAGAAGCAGTTAAAGAATTAAAAAGCGGTGGCTATCCTGTAAAGCACCTTTCCATCATCGGGAAATTGCATACAGAACACGTTGATGACAAGCTGCATATATCAGAGAAATACCCCTTAAAATTAGGTGGTATTGAAGTAGGATCTGCTTTGGGTGTTACACTCGGTGTATTAACAGGTGTTGGTTTATTTGCTATTCCCGGCGTAGGCTTTTTGTTTGGTGCAGGTGCCCTGACAGGAGCTATAGCAGGTTTTGACTTCGGACTGATGGGCGGCGGTATTGCCAGCGCATTTATGAACCTTGGCATGGATGAGAACCTTGCAAAACAATACCAGGCAGAACTTATGGATGGCAAATGCCTCGTTGTAGCCCATGGAAGCAGTAAAGAAATGGCACAAGCCAAAGAGATACTGGCTAAGCATGGTACACATACAGCTTTAGATACGCACGAGTAATACTCGTTTCGAATATTTGAGAAACGTTTAGTGCCTATTACTTGCTGTTAAGCTCTGCCCACTTCTCCATTTTCTCATGCAATATATTAAGCGGCACACAGCCATCTTTCAGCACTTCTTTATGGAAAGAAGCAATGTTGAATTTCGGCCCCAGTTGCTGCTCGTAATGTGTGCGTTCTGCCCTTATAGCCAGTTGGCCGATCTTGTAAGATAAGGCCTGCCCCGGTATTGCCATATAGCGTTCTATCTCCGCCGTGGCTTCCTGTTCCGTGGCTCGTTCATGCGTCATCATATATTTTATGGCATCCTCACGGTTCATACCTTTATAGTGCAGGCCAATGTCCACAACAAGCCGTATAGCACGGTGCATAGCATCACTCAGGTGCCCGAAATATTGGTATGGGTTATCGTACATGCCCATTTCATTGCCTAAAGATTCAGAGTAGAGTGCCCAGCCTTCGCCATAGGCGCCATACCACAGAAAACGCCTGAAAGTTGGCAATTCTTTATTTTCCTGTTGTATGGATATCTGGTAATGGTGCCCGGGAATGGCTTCGTGCATAAATAAAGTAACCATGCCTACTGCGTTAAACTTTTTGGCATCTAATATCGGCACATAAAATATGCCTGGCCTGCTGCCATCTTCCGATGGTTGGTTGTATTCTGCACTTGCTGATGCGGCTCTGAAAGCTTCTGTCTGCCGTATGGTAAAGGGAGATTTAGGCGTATCGCTGAACAAACGTCTTAACTGTGGCCCTTCCTGTTTCTTAATATTCCAGAAGCTATCAATTACTTGTTCGGCTGTTGCGAAAGGGAAGAATTTTTTATCCTTATTCAGGTAATCGAAGAAAGCATGTATATCACCTTTAAACCCTGTTTGAACCATAACCTTATTCATATCAGCCTCTATCCTTGCTACTTCGCTCAATCCGATCTGGTAAATACTATCTGCTGTAAGGTCAGTCGTGGTCCAGTATTTGATGCAGTATTGGTAATATTCTTTACCGCCGGGCAAATCATTTACACCGCTGCTGTTGCGGGCTTTGGGCATATACTCTTTTTCAAAAAAATCATGCAATTTAGCATAACTCGGAATCACAATACTGTCGATGGCTCTTGTATAAGCTATTGTAAGCCGCTGCTTGTCATCAGCCGAAAAGCTTGCCGGCATTGTTTTTACAGGGGTGTAAAAAATACTCTCTTTACTATCTTTCACAATCATAGCCTGCAATTGCGGCAATATTTTCACCACCAGGAGCTTTGGCAATACCCAACCGGCTGCAATACCCTTGCGCATATTATATATCGCAGTATCCGACCATGATGGTAAAACTGCCAAGCGCTTTAAAAAATCGTCATAGTCCTTTACGCTTTTAAAAGGCTGGTTACCCTGCCCTGAGCCAAGTTGGGGCATATCGAGTGTTAAGGCCCAGAATTGGTTAATAGGTGAATACTGGGTAGGATATTTGAAACCCTCCAAATTCATTTCCATCTCGTATTTAAACAGGCGGTAGCTCAGTTTATCATTATCATTCAGGCTGGCAGTATCAATATCTTTTAGTTGGTCCAGGTATTTTGTGTAAAACCTTTTGGCGCTATCGATAAAACTTTCTGCAATAGTGATAGTCAGTTTATCATTATAGCGGTAATCGCCTTTTGCGGTAGCCTCCAGAGGGTATAATTGCATTCTTTCCTCCCAGTAGGCATCTAATAAGGAAGGAAGGGATTTGCTGGTTTGTACTTTGTTTTCATGGCTATTGCATGAATAAAGCAGTATCAATGATGATAAAATAAGGAGGAAATTCTTGTTCATAAGCCTGATTCGAGAAATAAACGGCAAATATAAAAAATTAAAAAAATATTGATGGGTGATATTTTGCGTGAAATGTATACTATCGATTTTGATTATTCTCTTATTTGGGTAGAAACAAATAGTTCCCTTACCTTTGTTATATAAAATATTAAATAAAAGTCCAAATGTATCCAAGTGAAATAGTTGCGCCGATGAAGGCTGAAATGACCAGCCATGGTTTCAGGGAGTTGTTAACACCTGAAGAAGTAGATAAAACATTAAATCAACCCGGTACAACTTTATTATTTATCAATTCTGTTTGCGGTTGTTCTGCAGGTACTGCCCGTCCGGGTGTATTGATGGCGGTGCATAATACCCAGAAAAAGCCCGATAATATTGTTACCAGTTTTGCAGGCTTCGATATAGAGGCTGTTAACCAGGCGCGTAAACTTTTGTATCCCTACCCTCCTTCTTCTCCTTCCATTGTTTTATTGAAAGATGGTAAAGTGGTACACATGATAGAACGCCACATGATAGAAGGGCGTCCGGCGCAGATGATAGCCGCCAACCTGATACAGGCATTCGAAACTTATTGCTGATAATTAGCTTTATATAATTGTAAAATGCCCTACAGAAATGCGGGGCATTTTTATTTAATATAGCAATTCTTTTCCTGATACACGGCTGCCATCTAGAAAATGACAAAATAATTTGCTTTATTCGCAGGCTAAATCCACTACTTGCAGGGAAAGATCATTATCATAGCAGCGCCTTCGGGGGCAGGAAAGACCACACTGGTGAAACGGCTGGTAAAAGCCTGCACACAGTTGGAGTTTGCCATCTCTGCCTGCACACGCGAGCCACGTCCCGGAGAGGAAAACGGAAAGGATTATTATTTCTATAAGGTAGACGAATTTAATAAACTGATAGACAAGGGCGCTTTTGTGGAATGGGAAATGGTTTATACCGGCAAATACTATGGCACCTTGAAATCTGAATTCCAACGTATATGGGACGAAGGCAAACAACCGCTTGTAGAGATTGATGTAAAAGGCGCATTGAATATTAAAAAAGAATACCAGGATAATTCGCTCAGCATTTTTATTGAAGCCCCCTTAGAGGTACTGCAGGAAAGACTGAAAATGCGGGGCACAGAAAGTGACGAACATCTTGCAGAGCGCCTTGAAAAAGCAAAATTCGAACTCAGCTTTGCTACTAAATTTGATAAGCGTGTAGTAAACGAAAATATCGATACTGCTACTGCACAATTGGTACAGGTAGTTGAGGATTTTTTAGGAGAATAAATTTATTTCTTCCCAAGGAATTTATCTATCGCAGCTATGTATTCTGATCCGTAAAATGTTTTTGAGAGTTTCTCAAAACCATGTAAATGCTCCCCATCAAAATTGACCACTTTAATTGCAGGCTTGCTTTTCTTTAGTTTCTGTATATCAGCATCTGTAGTAACAACATCCTGTTTACCCGAAAATATTAGCATAGGCACTTTTATTGCTTCAAGTTTCGTTTCATAAGTATTTGCATTAGCCGGCAATAATATATTTTCTTTAGGTGCGTAAAATGCTTTTATTTTCGCAGGGCTAGTTACGAAACCATCACCAATAATAAAATCAGGCTTTGCTTTTTCATACGACAATGTGGCAATGATAGTACCCATTGAGAAACTCCATACGCCTGTCTTGTTTTTAGGGTATTTCTTCCTGGCAAATTCTATAGCGGCTGTCAGGTCTGTAACAAATTCATTATAATACAGCATGTCTTTATTCACAGTAAAATCATCACTTTCTCCAAAACCACGATAATCAAACATAACAACAGTATAGCCAAATTGAGACAGGATCGTAGCTTGTGTTAGCCACCACGACATATTGCCGGCATCAGCATAAGCCATTACAACAGTAGCGTGCTTATCCCCATTACTTGGCAAGAAAGTCCAGGATTTAAGATGAACGTCATCTGTTGTGGTGATAACATTCTTCTCGAAAGGCAGTTTCATAGTGTCGGGAACTGCCTCATAACCCTTTGAAGGTTTAAGCGCATAGGCATTCGTGTGCAAAAGGCTTGCGAAAGCAAGCGCCGCAAAAAAAGGAATGGCATATAACTTCATAGTTTGCAAGTTTTTATAAATGTACTTTTCACACATGAAAAATATTGTTAAAAATCCTAACTTTATTTAGAATGAACCCGGCTCCTGTTTCTGCTATTATTGTTGGTGCCTGGCTGCTGATAAACGGCATCCTGCACGATATTTTTGTGTTGAGGTCCGAGCACGGCAAAGTTTATAATCGTGATCTGCTTCGTTTATTGATGGATGGGCATATACTTATTAGCTGCGGAATAATTCTGTTGTTATGCTATAAGGGTCTGCAACAAAACCAAGCCTACGCCTATTTTATAGCACTGACCGCCAGCTTTAGTATCCTTGTATATTGTGCTATGATCTACCCCTTTTTGAAATCAGTATTAACAATATTGCTTAATTTGGCTTTATCTCTTATACTTATACTGGCCTATTTCAAATAGACATAAAATCTTTTCTATGGCAAACAATGATTGGAACAGCTTTAAACAAACCATGTATTATAAAGCCCCGCTTTCAAAAGTATATGCGATGTGGGCCACAAGAACGGGGCTTGAGAGCTTTTTTCTGAGCCAGGCGGAATTTACAAAAACAGATGGAACTGTCAGAGAGCATGATAGCCCGATTCAAAAAGGAGATACTTACAAATGGAGGTGGTTCGGATACCCGGTAGAAGAATATGGAGAAATTACTGAAGCTAATGGCATAGATACCTTGGGCTTTATTTTTGGAGAAGCCGGCAATGTAACTGTGAAACTGAGGGAAGAACAAGGAGGAACTTTCCTGACACTGACCCAAGAACAAGTGCCCTGCGAAACGGAAGATCAGAAATTTAATTTTCGTATCGGCTGCGCCACCGGCTGGACATTTTACCGTGTGAACCTAAAATCCTTATTAGAAGGCGGTATAGACCTGAGAAATAAAAACCCCGACATTAAAACCCCTAACGACTAAAAGAATATTATTTCTGCACATCATAGTATTTTACATAGTAAAACCGGTCAACGAGCAAAATACAGGTTGCTAACGCACAGGCTATACAATTCCAATAAAAATACCTGAAGTCAGTATCGCATGGAAAAACGAAAAAAGACGGCAAGGAGTATAATAGGCTGGATGAGAGCAGAACGATGAATGCTGATTTAGATGCAGGGTTTCTGAATGCAGAAACAAAAGCGAACAATACGAGATTGAGTAAATACCAAAACCAGGGCTTAAAGTAGGGAATCCCTGATTGCCAGATCAAAGGCCGAATAAATATTTTTGAAATAAAATTGGGATGAAAAGAAATTTCGGGGTAGCGGACATCCGGAATAACTGTGGCATAATAATAGTAAAGAGGAGAACCACTGTTCTTTATCCGCAGATAGTATAAGAATCCGAGAAAACGGTTTTTGAAATAGACAGTCGGGTATTTTGAAATCGCGTTAATCCAGGCTAGCCTCAGTTCCTTTATTGTTTTTTCATCTGTTACAAGATAAGGCGCCATGCCATTTGCATCCCACCAAAGATGGTCGAAAGTGGCGGGGTTGTAGCCCTTCCGCAATGTAATGGAATCGAAAAGAGGGTTTTTATTCAAATAGTCAGGATAAAAATTATGCCCTGTTTTAGCATAAATGCCATCTATATCGTGCATGTATATTTTAGCCTGCGGGTAAGATATTTCAGCATTTACTATCTTGTTATTAAATATCCAATTACCAAGCTTGATAAAACACAAAAACAATAAAGAGATCGCAAATATCCAGTAGCTGTTCTTTTTCGTGAATACCAGTTTGCAGAACATATAGCAGAGTGGCAGAACGCCCGGCAAAGCATTTATCCTCACCCAGCAACCATAAACGATCAGGAGGAAACATACAATCGCTTCCGGTATACGGAATTTCGCTTCGTTAATTGCCAACCTGTACATAATAGCAAAGGCCAATAACCATGAAAAAGCCATTTGGCTGTCCTTAATTATGTAGCCGGCAAAATTCTGAACAAAGGGCGCCAATACCAGCAATAGGATAAGTATATGCCATAGCCTGCTTTTGATACTTATAAAAAGAATATACGCACTAAGCCATAATAGTGACAATTGGAAAGCAAGAATTAGGATTGTTCCCCTGTACATTTTGTTAAGTACGCTCCACAATGCAGCCATAACAGGAGGGTGCCAGTCGTTGTAATGACCACTGAGTGCCTGTGTGTATTGATCGAAACTATCCGGGGAAAGAAAACCCCGATAATAGGCAATCATGTTTAGCACAAAACCAACAATACAAATAATTGCATAGCGTTTATTTATTTTTAGCGTATGTAAAAATTGCATCTCAGAAAAATAAATTCTTATTAATTTCAAAAAAATAAGCCATGGAAAAACAAAAGTATAAAAATTACCTTGCTGAAGTTGAACTAAAGATCAGATTGGCCAATAATGCCATTCCGCATCAACGCGCGGCACATAAAGATGGTTTTTCTTTTTCGGGTCTGCCATTCGCTGAACAGGTCTTAATATGGGACCATATATGGAAACATGCAGATAACTACAGAACACAAATACAAGCTTTCTTTTTTATTGAAAACTATCTTGGGAAAAGAGAGCTGTATAGCGCAATATGGAATATCACAGAAAGCTGGCAGGAAGAAGTAAGTGACTGGAGCCTCTGCGATGCACTTGCAAAAATTTATACTAAAATATTAGAAACCGAAACGAAAAAAGTTTACGCACGATTAAAAGAGTGGAATAAAGATGCTAGTTTATGGAAACGCAGGCAATCGCTGGTAAGCCTTTTGTATTATAGCAGGACGAAGAAAATACATCTGCCATACCTGAAGATCATTACCTTGGTAAAACCGCTCTTAAAAGACAAGGAATATTATGTGCAGAAAGGTATAGGATGGTGTTTGAGGGAAGTATATAATGTTTACCCGGAACAGACTTATGAATTCCTTAAAGAAAATATTAAAGATATAAGCAGTATTGCTTTTACAATTGCTATTGAGAAAATGAATGAAGAGCGGAAGGATGAACTAAAACGAGTAAGAAGATAATTACCTTCCTAGATGTTCCTCCAGGCCGCAACCACATCCATGGGCATGTTTTGGACCCGTCATGCAGCTTTGAAATATTGTAAGCAGTACAATCGCTAATGTAAACAAGATACAATCCAGAAACCTTGTCATTCCTCAATAAAATTCAGGTCTTTGCCAAAAGTTTCTTCTGTCATTACCACAGCTATGCAGCTAATTATCATTACGACCAGACCTGTTACCGCACCTGCATTAATATAGCCGAACGAAGGTTTGAGCGCATTGAACAGAATAATGATAAGAGGTAATGAGCCGCGCACCATATTAGGTACTGTAGTTGCCGCTGTTGCCCGTAAGTTTGTGCCAAAATGCTCAGCAGCCATGGTAACAAACAAAGCCCAGAAACCAGTGCCAAAGCCTAAAAGCATACAAATAGCGTACATGCCACTCACCGTGCCATTGTTTTGCATAAAATAAAGGACTATGCCGGCTATGGTAAGCAAATAAAATATATAAAGGGCTTTCTTCCTGCTCTTGAGCCACTGGCTTACAAAACCAATTAGCAGATCGGCAATAGAGATGGCAACGTAGGCCAGCATAATAGCTTTACCCGGTTCTATTTTTCCTTGTATGCCAAATTTCTCCCCAAATTCTTTGGAGAAAGTGATGAGTACACCTATAACATACCAGGTGGGCAGGCCTATAAGAATACTTAGGAGGTATTTTTTGAAACGTTTTCCATTGGTAAAGAACATAAAAAAATTGCCCCTTACTATTTTTGATTTCTTAATATTCACAAACATCCCCGACTCAAATACACTAATACGGAGTATCAATAAACAAAAGCCCAAGCCCCCGCCAATAAAATAACACGTGCGCCAATCGAAGGTTTTTGAAATAAAATAAGCGACTACCGCACCCGATAAGCCAACACCCGCAACTACCGAAGTAGCCAATCCCCTCTTCTCTTTGCTTATCAGCTCGCTCACCAAAGTGATCCCTGCCCCCAGTTCGCCTGCGAGGCCAATGCCAGCAATAAAACGGCAAATACTATATTGTGTTACGTTCTGTACAAAACCATTTGCAATGTTGGCAAGGGAGTATAATATTATAGAGCCGAAGAGTACACTCAAACGTCCCTTTTTATCGCCCATTACGCCCCATAAAATACCGCCGATCAATAAACCTATCATCTGTACACTGATGATGGTCTTACCATCAGTGTCTAACAAGAGGTCGTTCAAACCCAGGCTTTTCAGACTCGTAATCCTGATGATACTGAATAAAAGCAGGTCGTAAATATCAACAAAATAGCCTAGTGCGGCCACCATAACCGGAATACTGAACAGCGCTATGGACTTATTTTGTTCCATTCTTGATTATTTAGGCCGTAGGTTTTTTCTTTTTACTAAAGAACATTTTTATCAAAACTGGCAAGGTTGTAATTAATACAATGCCAATTATAAGAAGGTCTATACGCTTTTGCAGTATAGGGAACCTGTCGCCAAGGAAATAGCCTATGCACATCATAGATGTTATCCATGTTATAGAACCGACAATGTTATAAAACATGAATTTTTTCCGATCCATCTCTACAACACCGGCCACGATGGGTACAAAGGTGCGCACAATAGGCAGGAAGCGCGCCAGGAAAATGGTGCCGGGCCCTCTTTCATCATAAAACTCTTTTGCCGCCAGCAAGTGTTTTCTTTTAAACAGGAAAGTGTCTTTTTTCTGAAACAAAAGCGGCCCTGATTTTTTCCCAAACCAATAGCCTACCATATTACCCAGAATACCCGCTATACTTAATAAAACAAGCATAGGTATGAACCCGATAACATTGCCATGTAAACTGTCTTTAGCGAAAAGCAGGCCGGTAACGAATAATAAAGAGTCGCCGGGGAGAAAAAAACCAACAAACAAGCCTGTTTCAGCGAAAATAATTACAATAACAAATAGTAAGCCCAAGGGATGTTCGCTGATCCAGGTTAAGCCAAACAAGTACTTTATGAAAACTATTAATTTATCCATCCTTCTTAATTAACTGGCAAAATAAGCTATTGTTCCGAAATATCACTATCCAGTGATTTTTCCCATTTACTTACAACCGCAGTTGCTATACTGTTGCCTATTACATTCATTGCAGCGCGGCCCATATCCAGCAAAGGGTCTATGCCTAATATTAGGGCAAGCCCCGCCTCGGGAATCTTAAAACTTGTCAATGTGCCGGCTATAACTACCAGGGCCACCCTTGGCACACCGGCTACGCCCTTACTGGTAAGCATTAAGACCATCAGCATACTAAACTGGGTGGCAAAGTCCAAATGCATGCCATAGCACTGTGCAATAAAAATAGTGGCATAGGTTACATACATCATTGTGCCTGCCAGGTTAAAGGAATAACCTAAAGGCAAAACAAAACTTACGATCCTGTTCTCACAGCCGAAGCGCTCCAACTCGAGCAATAATTTAGGGAATGCCGCCTCTGAACTATTGGTGCTGAACGCAAGGATCACAGGCTCTTTGATATGTTTCATAAGGGTGAAGACCCTTTTTCTGATAACAAGATAACAGGCAAATAAAAGAATGAGAAGCAGTATGAGCAAGCCGATATAAAACTCGCCGATGAAAATGGAATAAGTCTGTAAAATACCGAGACCTTGCTTGGCAATAACAACAACCATAGCGCCAAATACCGCCAATGGCGCAAACTTCATTACATAGCCTGTCATTTTCAGGATAACATCGGCTATAGCATCCAGCGCTTTAATAACTATCTCACCGTGCTTGCCTATTGCAGCTGTAGCAATGCCAAAAAACAAAGAAAATACAACTACCTGCAATATTTCGTTCTTAGCCATTGCATCAAACACGCTGGTTGGAAAAACATGGTACATAAACTCCCGAACAGTGAGAGCAGATTTAGCAATATCGGCATTTACAGCATCCGGCATAGGAAGGTGCATAGCCATGCCAGGCTGAAAATAGTTTACCAAAACCATCCCCAGGAAAAGACTTAAAAATGAGCTTGCCACAAACCACAATAAGGTTTTGCCCCCTATCCTGCCCACCGACCTGATATCGCCGAGCTTTGCTACACCAACCACCAAAGTGCTGAAAACCAGGGGAGCAATAATCATTTTTATAAGCCTCAGAAAAATATCTGCAAGCAATGAGAACCACTCTAACTTCTTATCGCGGGTATTAGTAACACTGTTTTTAAGGTTTACTGTAGTAGTTTTTTGCGACGCCACCTGTTTATAAGCTAGACTATTTGTATCAGCAATATTCTGCAGTTGTGCCCTGAGAGAATTTATTTGCCATTCAGCTTTTGCGATTTGGGAATTTTCGTCTTTTACATAAGTAGTATTCAGATAAAAGCCAAATGCTATGCCTGAAAAAAGGGCAATAATGATATAAAGAGTAAGCCTGTTCGGTTTTTTAGCCGTGGTTTCTTTCATGTAGCCGGTTTGAAAGCCAAAATAATGAATTAATAGTTCAGCTTATCCTTAATTGTATCATTTCCCTGCAAGCCACCTGTGTGGATGCACAAAACAGAGGCCAGGGCTTCCCCGCTGTCTTCACATTTATTGATCTTAAATGGCTCGCCAAATGAAAGAGAACGTGTGCCGTACATCATTTTAGCAGTATAGACCATATCAAGAGGGATGCCATTGATCTTATAAAAATCATTCATGAATTTTACAAGATCCTCATTATATTTTCCAAAACCTCCGAAATGCCATTTGTCCAAAAGCTGCCAGTTATCATTTTTTTCGCGCAACACTTTCTTGGAAATTTCTTCTTCGAGGTAAATACCGTTTTTCATCGGTGCAAAACCCAACAATTGCTGAGATGCTGGCAAAGCATTTCTTAAACCTATGAATGTCGTTGCAGTACCAATAGATACACAGACATGCGTATAAGACGCAGGTATCATGGCTGCAATATCCTCTGCACCTCTTCTGCCCAACTCATTGGCTCCGCCTTCGGGGATAATGAAAGGCTCATCAAATTGCGTACTTATTTCCTGTAGCCAAAGCCCATCATCTTTTTTTGCATAGTCTTCCCTTGACACAAATACCAAGTGCATTCCGTATTCAATGCAGTTTTTCAGGGTTGGCGTCAACTCATTTTCTGCATAAGTGCCTCTAACAATTCCAATGCACTTTAGCCCCCTTTCCTTTGCAGCAGCGGCAGTAGCTATTAAATGATTGGAATAGGCGCCCCCGAAAGTGAGCACACTTCTGTATCCGGCGCCTAAAGCGTGTTGCAGGTTATACTTTAGCTTATACCATTTATTACCGGATATAACAGGATTGATAAGATCGAGCCGAAGCATGTCAATGCCTCGCAGGTCAGACGGGTGCCAATCGGGATTCAGCGGTTGTATGATCGCTTTGCTTTCATCAATTATAGCCATACTCACTCAGGTAATTTTCATTGTCCCGCCACTTGGGCCGTACTTTCACAAACAATTCGAGATGCACTTTTTTCTGCAAAAATTCTTCTATTACCTTTCGGGAATTGATACCTAATTGTTTTATAAGACTGCCGCCCTTGCCTATTAGTATTACTTTTTGTGTCTCGCGGCTCACTATTATTTCCGCTTTAATAACGTTCAGCGTAGTCTTTTCTTCAAAAGCCTGGATGATAACCGCAGCGTGGTAGGGAATTTCTTCGTGGTATAATTTATATATCTGTTCCCTTATCATTTCAGCTACAAAGAAGCGCTCCGACCTGTCGGACATGCTGTCTTCAGGATAATATGCCGGCGCCTCGGGCAAATTTTTTAATATCAGGGGGACGATCTTGTCAGTGTTTGTTTTCTGCAAAGCCGAAACAGGCACAATATCCCATTTCGGGAATTTGTTTTTGTAAATAGTTACCAGTTCTTCTATTTTCTTTTTATCCTTTAAAGTATCCGACTTATTGAGCAATAATATACATGGCACTTTAAGTTTAAGCATGGCCGTAATGGGCTCCAGCTCTTCAATCGGCAGGTTTATATCATGTACCAATATAGCAATGTCACCGTCCTCAAGGGCGCTTTTCACCTGCTGCATCATTTTTTCGTGCAGTTTATACTGCGGTTCCATTATGCCGGGCGTATCAGAAAAAACAATCTGATAAGTGGGTTCCGTAAGAATACCGAGGATACGATGCCTGGTCGTCTGTACTTTATGCGACGTAATAACAAGGTTCTCACCCAGCAAAGTGTTGAGCAGGGTTGATTTCCCGGCATTAGGTGCGCCAAAAATATTTACAAAACCGGCTTGATGTTTATCTGACATGGGTTGGCAAAAATACTACCTGTATTGCAATTACAGCATTTTAACAGGATATAAAAATGAAATGATTTGTTTATTAAGTACACAACACCTACATTTGCACCCCACATTGCGAGGTAGAGCAGCGGTAGCTCGTCGGGCTCATAACCCGAAGGTCATAGGTTCGATCCCTGTCCTCGCTACGAACGAAAGGAATGCTTTACGCATTCCTTTCTTGTTATATCATATTGTCATTATCTAAAACTATCCCCTTATCTATCCACGTCATGCATAAAATTGAAATCGTATTTTAAGCCTTGAATATCATCGAATAAATTTTTCCCAATAAATTTCTTTCTCCTTAAAAATTCAAATGCCGATATGTAATTGGGGTCAAGTACTCCATTTTTCATAATTCTATTTTGTCCACGCATAAAGCTATTATACCTTATATTAAAAATGGTCATAACTGGCTCTGCAATATTAAGATTATAATATTTCTGATGATTTTCTAAAAAACGAATGAAATCAACATTAAGCTTTCCATCAATATCAATATCCTTCGCATTATGATTATCAAATAACAAAAAGCATCCTTTTTGTGCACTCAAATTAAAATTTCTATCTTCTTCTGGTTTCAAAACCAAGCCTAACTTTGCATTTAATGCTGTATCTCTGTGATAATGTGTTTCATAAGACAAAAGATAACTATCAAAACTTTCAGTGTTAATTTCTTTAATTGAAAAAGCACTTTCTAATATTTTAGTATTTATCCTATAAATACTAACGTAGTCTCTTTCAATTTCCGTGGAAAAATGAATCGAATTCCCATCTTGATATGTTGAACCACTTGAGCCCTGAATTCCCGACATTGCAAAATACATAGCAATCATCGGATCAAAAGTAAAATCAATCAAACACGTAGGTATGCCATAATGTTGCAGATAAATACACTTTTGAAGTGCATTAAATGCTGTCAAATTTGTTATATTATTGTATAAATATTTGCTATAAAAGGAGTTAAATAATTGATCTTGCAACTGTTGGCTCAGTACACTACTAAAATTGAAAGAATTTTTTTTTGTGTAAAATCTATTGAAAGAAGATTCTAATTTCCATTTTATAAATTCGCCTTTAGCATCAATCGCATTTGATTGGCCACGAAAAATATAAGGTGACAAATCTATTTTTTCATGTATTTCAACATATTCTCTCCATGAGTTTATGTTCTTTATTTCGACATATGACATAGCTTACAGTGTCAAGATAAAATGATTTAAAATTACACTTTCATTCTGATCCTATATTCATCATTCCTAAAACCAAACCATCGCCACACTCCCGCACACAGCTTTTACCAATAATAAGCCATCTATAATAATAAGATAGTACAAAATAGGCCTGCGCTGTTTCATAGAAAAGGCCACAGTGATCAATGCGATAAAGGGGATAGTATTGAGCAGCATTTTAATTACACTGAAATGGTGTGTGAAACCGTAAGTAAGGAAGGTACCAAAGCCCAGCATGCATAAGGGAATAAGAATAAAGAAGATCGTACTGCGCAAGCCTACCTTTACTACAAATGTCTTCAGCTCTTTGTTGTAGTCCATGGCGTAGTCTTTAATATCGAACATGATGCCCAAAACAGTTACAAACATGAAGTTCTTCAGGAAGAGCAAAGAACCGATAAATGTAAATTGGTAGGCTACGTTATTAGTTATATCATAAAACAAAACAGGGTAAATGGTGACAAGCCCTGCCCAAACAAAACCAATAACAAAAGGTTTTAGCCAACCTACATTTCTTAAATTATAGCCTCCCAAAGTTTTACTGCCAAGCCCGTAATATGCAATGGCTATAAGCGGGAAGATAAATATCAATAGCCATTGCCGCAGGGGCATTTGTATGAAGCGGGAGAAATTACCCTGCAATACATAAACAACGAAAGCCAGTATAATAAGGGACATTGCAACCTGACTGCGCATCACAAATTTTCTATGCTGCCGGTACCAAAGCAATCTTAAATTTGTTGTATCGGCCGATGTCTCCTGTATATAGGCTATGGTATAATAAAGTACTGTTACTGCAAAAAGAGTTGCATAATAAAAGAGGCTGTTAAGTGGGAAACTTTGCTGCAAACTCGCCTCTATAGAAAGACCTATGGCACATATACCACAAAAGTAATTAGCAAAGAATATCCGCTGCACTAATGAATTAGCCGATTGTAGCGACATGATATGGAATTAGTGCAAAAGTAAAGCCTAATGCTGTATTATCACTTTTTTGCTCAGCCCTACTCCATTTTCGTCAGCAACCTTTATTATATATACCCCTTCAGCTAATCCCGACACTGATATGCTTGTCTCCGCTAGTTGTGTTTGAAGGGAATAAACTGTCTGCCCAAGCATGTTGAGCAGATAAATAGTATGTGCTGCATTGTCTGGCATTTTCACTGATAGTTCATCATTAGCGGGGTTGGGGTAAACTTGTATTGAATTTTGTGAACTCACAAGACCCTGCACACCTAGCCCAAGTGTTGGACATCCGCTACATGCTATCCCATTTTTTTTACACGCCCATCCTTTGCTTATCTCACTCCAACAGCCCGGAGCAGGCGGGGTAGGGAAAGGATCTCCCCAATAAGTTTCAACGTCAATAATTCCAACACCTACTTTATATATATTAATATCTATACCGCAATATTCAAACAAAATTGGGAATCCACCCGAAGTAGAATAGTCTTGGTAAACATAGCTATTATCAAATTCATAGAGATTGCTTACAAAACAATTGGAACTATCGTTTGCAACAAAATAATAAGAATATGCTGCATTCCATTCTTCAGGCATTTTTGTGGAATCAAACAAAAGAGTGGTGTCTGTGTATTGAAATGAGCTACTGCCATATGAAACTGTACTATATACAGGAGCACTTTGTTGTGGATAATCAACAGTTTGTCTGGCAATACGAGCGGTATAACTTGTACCGTTCGTGATGTTCGTCTTTGTAATGATGCTATCTATTCCATTTTGGCAATAATATTGTCCATATCCTGAAGTATAACAGTAAGTTCCACCTATTATATCGCCAGGGTTATAGCTATATATTTCATCCTGGGAAGGATAATGAAATGATACCTGTGTGAATTGTTGGTAACTGTTAATTGTATAAGGCGAAAAATTAGGTCCTGAAAATGGGGGAAATCCATGTACAGTACTAACCATGTAAAAAAAGTAATCATTAAAGTTCGTGTAGCCATAATCAGAATCATGATATGGAAAAGTGTAAAGGTCGAATACTTTTACAAAACCATGATTTTTGCTTAAGACTATACTTAAATTATTGATAGGGCTATTACTAACTACATTCGTTCCGTTGTATGCCGTAATGGATATATTTTTTACAGAATCTAAAACACCGATTATAGAGGCTGTATCAGCGGATACAACATTTGCCACATAATAAACAGAACTGGTATCGTTATAAAATATCCAGCTATCCCCTATGTTTGCTTGTGTTTTAATTATAACCGTATCGTTCCATATATCATCAAAAAGAAAAGTTCCATCAGTTTGTTCTATTACTTTTTTCCCCAACCAACTTCCTCCATTTGAGTCTATGGCCACTACTAAATTTATGTACCCTCTTATAGAATGAAATGGATAATAAACAGTATCCGTCCCATTAGTTCGTACCGAATCTATACGCATACCGCGCAAGTAATTATTGGAATTGGTAAAAAACTGCTTTTGGGCAGGCAAAAAACAATTCCAGTTTTGTCCGAAAGTGGAATGAACAATGAAAAGCAGGGTAAGTAAAGTAAGGAGTTTTTTCATAAGGTTTATTGGTTGTTATAAAATCCCATATAGAAGACGAGATAGTACAGATGAATCCCTATTCAAATATATAAATATTAAGTTAGAAATTCAATTTTATGTTAATATTAGTCAACCCTAATTGATATTCTTTGAATTGAAGCGTACTTTTGCCAAACATTCAATAAGATATAGGGGTAAAAATTTATTGCTGATGAGGAGATACTTAGCCTGGTTTACAAGTGTTTGCGCTGCTTTTATATTATTAAGCAGTTGCAGCACCAGCAAGCCGGCAGCACATCCCTACTCCTCAAACAATAAGACCAAAAGCAATCCACGATATCTTGACAATGTATCTATTGGCAGCAAGGGCGGTAACAAAATAAAAATGGATGTTGGCAACAAAGAGCGCCAGGTCAAAAATGACGATGAGGATATTGCCGACAACAGGGAAATTTTAAATAAGCAATCCGCAGGGCAACAATCGGTGGAAATTGTGGAGGATACCGAAGCTGAAACGCCGCAAACAAAAAAAGCAGTTGCAGCTGAAAAGCCTGCTACGGGAGATAAAAAACGCAATAAGCATAAAAAAAGAGAAACAACACCAAGTATAGACTTAGATGCCGAGCCATTGGTGGACGTTGTGCCCCTGCACGATTCTAATTTAGTGGTAAAGAACCCTGTTCATATCTACCAGAAGGACCTCAGCAGAAACAACGCCAAAGATGACGCATCATGCCTGCTGAAATATTCGGGCATGCTGTGCAGCATACCCCAGGCGCTCACTAACCTTGCTTTGTATAAATTTATTGATGAATGGTATGGCGTCGATTACCGTATGGGTGGTAACGATAAGGACGGTATCGATTGCTCTGCCTTTGTGCAACGCCTGTACCAGGAGGTGTTTGGCCTCAGCTTGGTACGCACAGCTATCGATCAGTTTAACTATGTTACTATTATACAGGACTTTGACAAGCTAAAAGAAGGCGACCTTGTTTTCTTTCACGTACATAGCAAACATATCACTCACGTTGGTATTTACCTTATGAACCAGTTCTTCGTTCATGCCTCATCAAGCCAGGGGGTGGTAATAAGCAGTCTCAACGACAGCTACTGGCGTAAATATTTTGCAGGGGCGGGCGATATGATAGACAATTATGCCCCTTTTCATTAATGTTTATTCTTCATTAGGCCCGGTATAACTTTGCCAATACAACCGTTGGGCATTTGCACATGTAGTATAGCAGCTAATGTGGCGCTTATGTCGGTCATATCAACAGTACTGTAGGTCTTTCCTTTCATCACATGCCAGCCATACCATAGCAAAGGTATATGGGTGTCATAGGGGTTCCATGCACCGTGGGTCATACCTGTGAATTTGCCTCCGTTATCATACCAACCGGGATTTAATATTAGCTGTATACTTCCGCTCCTAAGCCTGCTATAGCCGTTCACGATCATTTTGCGTATAGGTTCGGGAACAGGGGTATGGTCCATTCTCTCCATATCAACCACGTAAGCTATTTCAGGTCGCTTATTCAGCCACTCGCAAGTACTTGCCTTTATTTTGTCAAGATCCATTCCAGATTTCGCGATCAGGGTGTTATTAAAGAACACCTGGTTGTTCAATATGGTATTTACAATTGAATCCTTTCCGAATTTGCTTTTTAAATAGGCATTCATCTCGGGAACAATACCAATATTAAGTACGCCCGCAGGTACGTCAAGGTCTTCCAGGTAAACAGCATTATGTGCACCGGCATGATCGGCCGTTAAAAAAAACAGGTAATTATCTTTGCCCACTGTTTTGTCAAGGTATTTTAAAAAAGAAGCGATTTCCTGGTCCAGGCGCAGATACATATCTTCTATTTCCACCGAGTTCGGCGCAAATTGATGCCCAACATAATCTGTACTGGACAAACTCACCGCGAGAAAATCAGCATATTCACCAGTTCCCAAATGTTCTCCTTCCATGCATGCTTTTGCCATTTCGATGGTAAGCGTATTACCTGCAGGCATCGTCTTTATCATGCTAACACGCTCACTGTCGCTCAAAGAGTCTGTCTTATGCGGGAATACAGGAGTTTTCTCCCCTTTAAATCCTTTTTCGTAATTGGTTGCATCCAGGCTGCTTTGGGTGTAAGTATTTGCAGCGTATAATAAATTCCAATTGAGTTTTGCAAGGCTATCAGCAAGATGTCTTTTATTAAAATGCTGCAACCATTCGGGGTTTTGATTGGGGTAATAAGTGCTGGTTACAAAATTTCCATTTCTGTCGTTATACCAATAAGCGCCATTTGCAAGATGCCCTGCAGGTAATATAGCCCCTCTATCTTTGATCGCAACGCCATATACGCGCGACTTTAAATTAGTAGCAAGTCTTAACTCGTCGGTAATGGTAGAGGTCAGCAATGTCCTCGGGCTACAGGATGCTGTACTTGCCGGGTCACCTACTTCGCGTACATTATCATCTTGCACGCAATACACATTTTTCCCGCTCATATTGTCTATCCAGCTATTTCCGGCTATACCATGTATTGACGGCACAGATCCGGTATATACACATGCATGTCCCGGGGCTGTGTTTGCAGGGATATAATTGAGCATCGTATTTTCGCAACTGAAGCCTTTATTCATCAAACGCTTGAAACCATCGTCTCCATAGCGCGCATAAAAACGGTATAAATAATCCCAACGCATCTGGTCCACTATCAGGCCTACAACAAGTTTGGGTCTTTTCACATCATGATTTTCTTTTTTCATGCATGACGAGAAAGCAATGAGGAGCAACAACAGTACAGGTATAAAACGCTTCATTAAATGTTAATTTCCTGCAAATCTGCAATTAATATAAGGAAAATCAGTTACAAAGGGGTTTATATTTTTATTAATTTTGCGCCACATTTTAGCTGCACCTGCAGCATCTACTTATACTAAATCAACATCATATAGAACGATATGGACATTTTTGCAAAGTTTGAAAACAAATTGGGCCCGATAGGAGATTACGCTGAGAAAGCGCCGGGTTATTTTGCATTCCCCAAACTGGAAGGCGAGATCGCTAACCGCATGAAATTCCGGGGTAAAGAGAAAATAGTATGGAGCCTTAATAATTACCTCGGCCTTGCCAATATGCCCGAAGTAAGAAAAGCAGATGCCGATGCCGCTGCTAAATACGGTTTGGCCAGCCCTATGGGTGCACGCATGATGAGCGGAAACTCGAACCTGCACGAAAAACTGGAGCGTGAACTGGCCGCCTTTGTGGGAAAAGAAGATGCTATGCTGTTCAATTATGGTTACCAGGGCATGGTTTCAACAATTGATGCACTATGTGGCCGCCATGATGTTGTGGTATATGATGCGGAATCTCATGCGTGTATCATTGATGGCTTGCGCATGATTCCCAGCCATCGTTATGTTTATAAGCACAACAATATAGAAGATTGCGAAAAGCAACTGCAGCGCGCCACTGAAATGGCACTGAAGACCGGGGGTGGCATAATGGTTATTACCGAAGGTGTATTCGGTATGGCCGGCGACCAGGGTAAAATAAAGGAAATAGCTGCCTTAAAAGGTAAATATGAATTCCGTTTGTTTGTGGACGATGCCCACGGTTTTGGCACAATGGGTAAAACAGGTGCCGGCATTGGCGAGGAACAGGATTGCACTGACGATATCGACATTTACTTCTCCACTTTCGCAAAATCTATGGCCAGCATAGGTGGTTTCCTGGCTGCCGATAAAAAGATACTTACTTATTTGCGCTATAATATGCGCTCGCAGATATTTGCAAAATCCCTGCCTATGCCCATAGTTGCTGGCAACCTGAAGCGTCTTGAACTATTGCGCACAAGGCCTGAACTGCGCGAAAAGCTGTGGCATAATGTACGTAAACTGCAAGACGGATTTAAAGAAAGGGGCTTTAGCATTGGTTATACAAACACCCCCGTAACACCGGTGTTTATGCACGGAGGTTTATACGATGCCGTTCAGCTTACTTACGACCTGCGCGAGAATTATGACATCTTCTGCTCAGTAATTGTTTACCCGGTTATCCCTAAAGGGCAGATCATACTTCGCATCATCCCTACCGCAGCACATACAGATAAAGACATAGAAGAAACACTGACAGCATTCAGCGCTGTACGCGAAAAGCTGGAGAAGAAACTGTACCCGCAGGAAATGCCACAGGTAGAAGCTGAATTAGTATAGTCCCGTCAGACAATGTTGTTACATAGAGACGCAATGCATTGCGTCTCTACTGGTTATTACACCTTGCATTGCAGTAATACGAAAATTTGAAATGTAGACTTTTTTACTATCCCATATATTTTGTACGTTCGTTTTATGGTTTATTTAAATCTTGGGCGTAATGATGGTATAGGTCCACATTTGCCACATTGGCTTCTCCATACAATATGGATTGCAATATTAATAATAGTTATTCTTGTCATGATACAGAACTATAACTTTACAAAAAGGAAATGAGATTTGATTATCGTAAAAATTCAAACTAATACACTACATACGTCAGATGTCCAAAATCATAGCAATCCCAAAATCCTTTAATCCCGGTTCAGACATTTATTTCTTATTTTAGCCTCATGAAAGTTTTTATTCTCGGTGCATCCGGCCTTGTTGGCGGTAATTGCCAGAAACATTTTACAGAAATGGGCTGGGATGCTAAAGGCTCTTATTTCTCTTTCGAAACTCCGGGCACTGTTTATTACAATACGCTGGAACCCCTGCACCCTGGCAATTTTGATGTAAAGGCATTTCAGCCGGATGTGATAGTGCATTGCGGCGCCCTTACTGCTGTGGACTATTGCGAAACACATGAAGAAGAGAGTTACCAGAAGACCGTGCAAAGCACCATCAATGTTATAGCGCTGGCCAAACAATGCAATGCCAAGATGGTCTACATATCTACCGACTATGTTTTTGATGGGGTACATGGCCCATATCGCGAGGATGATCCTGTTAGCCCTATAAGTGTTTATGCAAGACATAAACTGGAGGCGGAACAAATGACTTTGAAAGAATTACCCAACTCGCTGGTGCTGCGGGTGACTAATGTTTATGGCAACGAAGTGCGTGGTAAAAATTTCATAGCCCGTATTATTGACCAGTGCCAGAAAAAACAAAAGCTCACTTTAAAACTCCCTTACGATCAATATGCATCCCCGGCCAATGCCTGGGATATAGCCAGGGCAATGTTTGTTTTATTGCGCGATAATAAAAAAGGCATCTATCATATTGGCGGAACAGATTATTTGAATCGTGTAGAACTTGCTTTAAGAGTATTGAGCTATTTCCCTGATGCTCAATACGATCTCATTCCTATCAGCACTGCAGAATTAAAACAACCTGCAGCGAGGCCACTAATAGGAGGCTTTGTAAAAATGAAATTCAGTAATGAGTATCCCGATTTTCTTTTCGGCAATGTTGATAGCTATATGAAAGAGTCAACCCTAAATCCCTAAAGGGACTTTTCCTTTTTTACTTAAAATTTTTTGATTCAAACATCTCCCCTTTAGGGACTGGGGGAAAAGCAACTGCCCCGGCCATATGCCGGGGCAGTCAGATTGTTACTTACTAACCCATCGTAAGCATAACAAATATCTGAAAAAGGATTCGCAATTAGAAATAAAATTTTTCTAAAATAATATTGATAAATATTAATATTAAACTATACGACCATCCCTTAATACACGGGCTTCGTTTGATCATAATGCGTTGAATCATCCCTCAATTTCAATTCATTATATGAGCCAAGTTTACAGGCTTAATTTATCTTTATACGCCATTTTGTCTGTTAATTTTTTTAAATAATGTCATTTTGTCTTATTAAGTCAATTGGCTTTTGGTTTGATTAATACTAAACATAAAACAACATTTAACAACTAAAAAAATTACATTATGTATTACAAAAGCAAATATGGCGTAATGCCCCGCACATTCGGAGGTCTTATTGAAGACGTGTTTCAAAATGGTGTAAACATCTTTCATGATGATGTTCCTGTTCGTTCAAATGTCCCTGTGAACATTAAAGAAACAGACAAATCTTATGAATTACATGTAGTTGCCCCCGGCCTGAACAAGGAAGACATTAAGATCAATGTGGACCGTGATATATTAACTATATCATTCGAACAGAAAGAGCAGAAAGAAGAAAGCTCAGAAAAAGCAGAAGGCAAATGGCTGCGCAGTGAATACCATTTCCGTTCTTTTAAAAGGAGCTTTACCCTTAACGAAAAGGTAGATGCTGCAAACATCAATGCCAAATACGCAGACGGCATTTTGAATGTGAACTTGCCTAAAAAAGAAAATGTTGAGCCAACTGCTCATCAGATAAGTGTGAGTTAAGTTTGAGATAGACAGATAGTTAAAGGCGGTGTTTTTACACCGCCTTTTTTGTATATGCTAATCACAGTCCGGTGTTACGGTGTTTTTTTCTGTCTCGATCCGCAGCCCTCTCTATCATGTCTTCGATATTGAAACATAGTCCAATACTACCTTCTGAAGTTTCATAATTCCAGGGGATGTAACCAATATTATTTACACCTACCAACTGAAACTGAAACTTCAGTAAACGGCCACCTGCACGAAGTGTTAGACAGGGCTCAAAGAATGTGTAGCTACCATTGTCAATTCTTCTTCCTGTATAATCAATAAGGTTTTGTGAGCTTAAATAATCATCGGTTTGGCCATTAGCGTCAAAATTATAGTATTTAACATTGACTATCCTCCAACTTAAAGCAAGATCAAAATATCTGCCTCGTAAACCAATGCCAGGCTGTATAAAAAACCTGCGGAAATTCATGTTCACATCACTATTCATTTTTCCCCCGCCAAATCCTCCATAGATGTCGCCCACCAGTTTTACTCTACCCTGTGTTGCATAATAATATCCTGCGCCTATCTCCAACAGGTGCGCAGACCCTTCACTACCACTGCCTCCGGAACCACTATAAGTGGCACAATTTCCAATCAAGCCTAAATGGTTTAGGGGAGAGTAGGACATTTGTAAATTATTGATGTTCACAAAGTCTGAAGAACCAAGACTTCCATCAATATGAAACTGATTTTTGTCAGTCAACAATGGCACATTTACGTCATTCGGACAGTAGTAATACTTGGTGCAACCGCTGAGCAACAGTGATAACAATACAACTAATAACAAGCCTCTATTTTTCATCTTCTTACGTTTATTATATAAATGTCCGCATATGCAGATGGCATTCCCAATTGATCTGAGGTGCTCTTTATTAGAGACTTGCAGAAAATCCCATACACCACACCTATAGCCAAACCTCTTTGCTTGCAATTGCTAAAACATTAGTGTATTTTTGTTTTATTGGCAAAAAATGCAAAAACAAATTTGCCGAAAATTGATTCTTGCCAAAAAAGTTCTGTGTATATGGAATCCAACGACCTGCAACAATTATTTTTCAAACACATTAAATCCCTGCTTCCCGCAAACCGTTCTTTTGTGGATGAAGTTGCTGACCTGCTCCATATAAGCAACGATAGCGCCTATCGCAGAATACGTGGAGAAAAAGCAATTACATTGGAGGAGATACAAAAGCTGTGCAACCATTATCACGTCTCAATAGACCAGGTAATGAATATAAGCTCCGATAGCATCGTTTTTCATGGCAACAATGTGGAGCCGGGCAATTTTGATTTTGAGAAATACCTGCAGGAAATGCTCCATATTCTTAAAGCATTGAATGCTGCGAACAAGAAGATGATGATATATGAGGCCAAAGACATGCCTGTATTCTACAATTTCCTTTTTCCGGAATTGGCTTCATTCAAATTCTTTTTCTGGATGAAAAGCGTATTATCCTATCCGGACCACGCTAAAATGAAATTTGAGGATAATGAATTGGAACCCATCCTGCAAAAAACAGGGGCAGATATCTTTAAAAATTACTGCCAGGTACCCTCTACAGAAATATGGGTAGTGGAATCTATCAGTACTACGATACGTCAGATAGAATATTACACGGAAAGCGGTGTTATCCGCAAAAAAGATACTATTGCTCTATTATACGAACAACTGGAAAAAGTGGTGGAACATATTAAAGAGCAGGCCGAGCATGGAGAAAAATTTCAGTTAGGCTCAAAGCCCGCGGGTAAACCCGATAATTATAAATTGTATTATAACGAGGTTTTCCTGGGCCACAATTCAATTATACTTGAGGCTGACAGTATGCAGACAGTGGTTATCAACCACGGCGTACTGAACTATATGCGCACCAGCGATAAAAAATTCTATGACTATACTCTGAAACAGTTGGAGAACACCATGAAAAAATCCCTTCTCATCAGTTCTGTAAGCGAAAAAGAGCGCAACCGCTTTTTTAATGTCTTGTTTGATAAAATAAGCCAGTCGAAAAAAGCTACCTTGGAGCAAAGGGGTTAAAACAATTACACGTGCACTATATTAATCCCGGCATCATGGGCCCGGCAAATTGCATATTAAGCGTAAAGGGCGATGAAAGTAATGCGATAAACAATACTACAAGCAATAAAGTTTCAATTATACCTATAGCAAGCCCTATTTTGGCAAGCCCCTTATAGCGGCAATTATGTCGTAGCCCTAAAGCACCTAAAATAATTGCTAACGGGCCAAGTAATGTTGCCGCAAATACGATGGCTAAAATGCCCAAAGCACCGCCTTTCTTTTGTTTATAGTCTTCTACATAGCTTTTCGGAGGCGTTGTCTTTTGGGCACATTCAAGTACATCTTTCCGGGCAAGCACTGTATCCTTATCGCATTTTACCACAAATGCAGCATCTGCCTTTTGTGCTGAAAAGATACAGATCGCTGCCAATAAAAGTGTAGTGAAAATTGTGTGTTTCATAAAATTCATTTTTTAGTAAAAGTGAACAATGCTTTTAAAGACCGTGTTGGGATATGCTAAGTAATAAGTATAAAAAAAATAATGATTCCACACTCCCAATGATTAAACCTATAATAGCAAGGGCCTTGTAAGAGCAATTTCTGTGTAACCCTTTCAATCCCAAAACAACTGCAAGAGGCCCTAAAATCCCCAAAAAACAAACAAGAAATGAAGCAATGGCAAAGTCACCATCACTATGGCCGTGCATATATTGGTTTGTCCTGGGAATGAAGCTGTTAGAAAATCGTTCTGTGTGCAAAATCTGTCTTAGTTCTTTAACCATGTCTCTTTTAGTTGTCATTACATTGCTTTTCGTAAGAAATGCAGCATAAGAACTCTGAAATGAAACAATGCATACTGTAATTAAGAAAACTGTACCAAGTACTTTGTGTTTCATAAATTTATTTTACAAGATGAGTAATAATAATTTTTAATAACCAGCAAGGAACCTTGAAGCAATAAGAATATAAACCATCCCATATTAAGTCCTGTCAGAGCAAGGATCTTAATATGGGAATACGCCGGACCCGCAATTACTATTGCTGTTTGCAGAAACAATACACACTACACTATAATTGCCATTTTCTGTTTTACGTTCTATTTTATATCCCACTGCACTTAGGTTCTGGACATTCCAATATAGGGACGCAATAATTACATTTATGAATTGACCATTCCGATGTGAAATATTATTATAACTATAATCAGGGACGGGATCAGGGATGGCTCCTATAAAAGACCCTGCATATAGATTTGTTGGAGCAGTAAGTGATGGTGTTGCTTGTTCAGTTTTATTGCATCCTGAAAAAATGAATGATGTTGATAATATAAGTAGTAATACTTGTTTCATAAAATTACTTAATAGATAAATAATAAAGTACTAACACAAAGATTGGCCTATACCCGGCCATATCATAATTGATTCCTGCGCGATGTGAGGTGAGATTTGCAGCAATTATAGAAACGAATGTTTTAGAGGGTCAATTGCCCCATTATTGCAGTTGTGCTTGATGCACTATCAGTTTTTTGGCAAAAATTGCCAAAAACTCTTAAATATTTATTGATTTTTACTAAAGAAAAAGGGCAAAGTTTACACCTTGCCCAAAACTATTTACCGTTTCAACTTATCAACTTATTTAACGTAACCAAGTATTTTCAGCATACTTAGTGAGGTTTGCTCCTTGGCATAGAGCCAGTCTTCCAGTTTACCTTCTTTGTTCTTTTCTATAACCACATGCTTGGGAGATGGTATCATGCAATGCTTGATGCCTCCATAACCGGCAAGCTGGTCCTGGTAGGCACCGGTGTGGAAGAAGCCAATATAAAGTGGTTCAGCTCCTTTTTCCTTATCTAATTTGGGTAGGAACACCGCATTTATATGCTCTTCTGATGTGTAAAAATCGTGGCTGTCGCAGGTCAGACCGCCCAGGTGCACTTCCTGGTATTCTTTATCCCATTTATTTATCGGCAGCATCAGGAATTTCTCACCAATGCCCCAGGTGTCGGGTAATGTGGTAATAAAAGAGCTATCGATCATATACCATATCTCGCGGTCGTTCTGCATTTTTTCGTCCAAAATGCTATAGATCACAGCCCCCGACTCTCCCACAGTAAAGGAACCAAACTCGGTATATATATCAGGTGTATCAACTTTGTTTTTCTTACATACTTTTTTAATGGTGGATACGATCTCGTTCACCATATAATTGTAATCATAGTCGAAGCCAAGCGAGTGTTTTATGGGCAGGCCACCACCAATATTCAAGCCATCCAGTTCAGGGCATACCTTTTTCAATTGGCAATAGATATTCAGCACTTTGTTCAACTCACTCCAATAATAGACATCGTCTTTTATCCCTTTGTTCATGAAAAAATGCAGCATCTTTAGTCGAAACTTGTCATTGCCCTTCAATTTATCTACATAAAATTCCAGTACATCCCTGCTGCGTATACCCAGGCGCGACGTATAGAAATCAAATGTGGGCTCTTCCTCGCTTGCTATGCGCATCCCTATGTTCACGGGTTCTTTGGTGCGTATCAGGCGTTTGTAATCGTCAAACTCATTTTTATTATCCAGTATGGGTATTACATTTTTAAACCCTTCATTTATAAGCCGGGATATACTGCGTGTATAGGCCTTTGTTTTAAAGCCATTGCAGATGATGTAAGTATCCTTCGTTATTTTACGTTTCTTGTATAATTGTTTTACGATCTCCAGATCGTATGCAAATGAGGTTTCCAGGTGCACATTGTGCCTCAGCGTTTCTTCTACAATAAAAGAAAAGTGGGAGCTTTTGGTGCAATAACAATAAAAATATTTGCCGTCATAACGATGCTTTTTTATGGCATCATTAAACATCTTCTTCGCCTTATTTATCTGCATACCGATCTTCGGCAAAAAAGTAAGCTTGAATGGCGTACCATATTTATCGATCAGCTTTTTCATGTCAACCCCGTTAAAAAAGAGGTCATTTTCTTCTACATCAAACCCTTCTTGCGGAAAATGGAAGGTCTGGTGGACGAGATCAGTATATGTGTTATTCATTTACAAATAAAAAAGCGAAAAAGCCAATAATTTGATTTTACCCTTTAAATAAAAGAAGACAAAAGTAATTAATTGTATAATGGTAAAATATATTTTTTTATCTAAAAAGAATAAGGGGCATTAGCGGCGAAAAATATAAGTTTGTCCTTTGCTAGCTTATGAAGAAATCGCTGATACAAATGCACATTGCCGTATTGCTCTGGGGTTTTACCGGGGTATTGGGCAGGGCTATTTCCTTAGATGCACCAGTATTAGTGTGGTACAGGATGTTGCTTACAGCTGTTTTCATGGCGCTTATCCTGTTCTATCGTAAACAATGGGTGAAAATTGCGCCCAAAGATATGGTTCAGCTGACGCTGATCGGTTGTTTGTTCGCGCTACATTGGGTAGGTTTTTATGGTGCCATAAAATTTGCCAACGCATCCATCGCACTGGTTTGTTTATCAACTGCTTCTGTCTTTACTTCCCTGCTCGACCCCTGGGTCAATAAAGGCAAACGCGACCCATTTGAGATATTGCTGGGCTTGCTCGCATTATCGGGTGTTTATTTCATTTACCGTTTCCAGCAGTTTTATGGGCTGGGTATCCTTTTCGGGGTTATTGCAGCTATCCTCAGTTCAGTATTTACTGTGCTTAATAAAAGGATAGCACATAAATATCCCTCGCGTACACTTGTTTTTTATGAAATGGCCACCGGCTGGGTATTTATAAGTATGCTCTTGCCAATCCAGTTCTACCTGTTTCCCAATACCAATTTTTTTCCGCACTCCGATGGCTTGTTCAGTACATCCTGGTTTCATAACGATTGGCTCTGGCTTATCATTTTAAGCCTTTGCTGCACCGTATGGGCGCAATCGCTTTCGCTTACGGCACTGAAAAAATTGAGCTCTTTCACCGTTACCCTATCTGTGAACCTGGAGCCTGTCTATGGTATTTTGCTCGCTTTCCTGCTGTATAAAGAGAACCAACAATTGCATTCCGGTTTCTTTTTAGGCATGGGGCTTATACTCCTTTCAGTCGTACTACAAACCATTCGCCTTATTCGTCCTAAGTTCTCATCCCGCGCAGCGTCCCAGGAGCCAAGTTATGTGGAAGAAAAAGGTGGCTTAGATTAGTTTGCACATTCTTTGCATTCGCCACATTTTCATATTTTCACACTAACACATATACGCATTCAGCCCATGATCCACAAAATATTAAACGACAAGCCGACAAAACTTTTCATCTTTCTCACTTCGTTCTTTGTTGCGAATGCATTGATAGCGGAGTGTATAGGCAGTAAGCTGTTTTCGCTGGAGCGTACTTTCGGCTTTACACCCCACCCTTTTTCTTTATTAGGCGAGAAAGGCCTCACCTTCACCCTTACCTGTGGCGTTTTGCTATGGCCTATAGAGTTTGTGATGACAGATATTGTGAACGAATACTATGGCCCCAAAGCCATAAAAAGAATATCCTATATCGCCATCGGGCTTATCAGTTATGCATTCCTGATGTTTTACTTTGCTATATCCTTGCCGGCGGACATGACCTTTTGGAATGGCAGCCAGAAAGACCAGGGCGTACCCGATATGCAGGCAGCATTCAGTAATATATTCGGGCAGGGCATGTGGATCATTGTCGGTAGCCTTATAGCCTTCCTGGTGAGCCAGATAGTGGATGTATGGATATTTCATAAAATAAAGAAAAGGACCGGGGAGAAAAAGGTTTGGCTACGAGCTACGGGTTCAACATTGGTTTCTCAATTGGTGGATAGTTTTATAGTACTTTTTATTGCTTTTAAGATCGGTAAAGGATGGTCGTACCAGCGGGTACTGGCCATAGGACTGGTGAATTATGCTTATAAGTCGACCATGGCCCTTGTTTTAACGCCCCTTATCTATTTCATTGAGCACCGCATAGAAAAGTACCTGGGCCATGAAACGACCAAGGAAATGAAGCACGCCGCGATGTATAAAGCAAATGACTAATTGAAGGGGGATTTATTGATTAGCCAAAGGTCGAACCGATATCCTTTTTCGAAAAGACGGCAAAAATCTAATATATTGATTATCAATATAATACAAATGTATCTTTATCCCGTCTTTATCCCATCTTGTGCGTGGAACGGGTTAAGCACTCCTATTAAGATTGAATAATGTCACCCCTTGGGGGTTCACTCATTTCATCATTATTTTTGATACAATAATACCAGTCCTTCGCACTTTTCATTTAAGTTATTGATATTAGTGTCAGAGTATTCTTTATCCCGTCTTTATCCCTTGGCTGTCCCTTTAATTCAATATTAAATGGGTTTATATGAAAGTATTGGACCCTGATATTATAAAAGCAATTGCCCCGCTGTTCGGGGCAATTGCTTTATTATACCAACCCAAAAAAGTAAATATCTTATCTGCGAATCATTTGTAATTCCCTTACAAACTGGTAGCCGATGCTAATTTGCAGAGAAGGCTGTTTGTAAAAATCATTTGATAACAGTTTAGTTCCGGCTGTATTGGCGTTATCCCAGAAATTCTGTGTCATACCCAGATCTACTTGCAGGTTCTTTGTGCATTGATAGCCTATACCACAATGGTAAGCCAGGCCTAACCTAGATGAAAAATCACTTGCGGAAAGCTTAGGCTGGCTAGATACGCCGGGCTCTGAAACCGCGCTAACTGTTGGGTAAGCGCTGGTAACCTCGTTGGCATTTATAGCCAGGTTATAAGCAAGGCTGGCGCCACCAAAGATTATGAATTGCCTGATGGTGTAACGTAATGAGACCGGCATTTCGAAACTGTGAATGTTTGAAAATTCAAAATAATGCTGGTAGGCGTATTTAACGGGATTAGCACTTAATGGCGGATTGATATAGGTGGCATAATCATCGCTCACTATATTGCTATTAAGGCGGTTAAAGTATTTCAGTTCCGTCATCAGGCTTAAATTCTCGTTAAGCGCTATACTGCCGCTTAGGCCCATCTGAAATCCCTTTAGGTTATACGGACCAAAGAAAGTGGCATTTATGCCTGCGCTTACACCCGGCGTGAACTGTATATGTTTAAAATTATATTTGAAATTATCGATCATAGCATTAAAATGATCGAGGAAGCTGAGATCACCACTTCTTTTACTTGTTGCTTTTGCAGCGTCATCCTTCTTAACAGCAGTAAGCGATCCTGAATTTAAAGCCGCGTTAGGAAGCAGGGTCTGTTCTGTTTGTTTAGCTTCAGTATTCATTGCCAGTTCAGTGCCGCTTTGTTTCTCGGAGCTAAGCAGGCTCACCTTGTCTCTTGAAATGGTATCGAAATGGTAAACACCCCTCTTTGCTTTAGGGTCATAGACAAAGCGCTCTGTTACCTGCAGCTTGTCCATTGTTTCTTTCTTTACAATTGGTTCTTCTTGTTGTACCGCCTGCATTTTTGCAACACCTGCCAAGGAAGAAGCCGGCTTAATACCTAAAGTATTTGCATTGATAGTATGAGCTACATGCTTGATATCCAATGCATTTTTGTTTACGCCTATATTAGTATTTGTGCTTGCAGGTAATATAACTGCTTTATGAGCGGCAGTGCTATGCGCCGCCAGCATTGTTGTAGGTTTTGCTTGTTTTGCTATCCTTGCTTTCTTAAGAGGTTTGTCCTCAGCAGTCGCGCTTGCCAAAACATCTTCAGTTTTTACAAATGTCTTTCCTGTTTTTGCAATTTTACCTGAAGTGTTACTTGAGCTAGCTGCGCTTAATGAATTAGAAATGATACTTGAAGCAGGGGTAAGCACATCATTATGCGCATCTTTGCGTTTTGGCGCAATATTATGTGTTTTGTGGGCCTGGCCATTAAGTGCCACGCTATTTTTTTCTTTAATTATACTTGAAGTATTTTTTGTTAAATTATTATTATCCAGCGAATTAGATGCAATTTGTTTATCTGACGGCGCTTTTGTAGCGGCTGTGCCTGTGGAAGCAGAACTGTTCATCAGTTCTTGCCCGGTACCCCTGTAAGAATGCATCACTTCGTAGCTGCCCACAGTGGCGCTGGCAAGCAATAGCAATCCTGCTGTATAGCCCAGCATCCTGCGCCAATTGGTTGCTTCGCGTGGCATTTTATTGTCCAGCAATTCATTCATGCGCAGCCATGCCCCCGCCTTCTCCTTCTCTTCGGCCCCACTAAGCCGCTGCCTGAACAGGTCATCAATATTTATCATGTTGTTATCCATAGGGATAATCTTTTTTTATTATTTATTTAATATGCAATTGCATTTTTTCTATCTTATCCTTCAGCACTTTTCGTCCTTCGGACAAGTGCCATTTGGATGTTCCTTCGCTTATGCCCAGCATCTTTCCTATTTCCCGGTGCGAATAGCCATCCATTACATACATATTAAAAACCACTTTTGTTGCCCCCGGCAATGCATCCACCAGTTTCAGCAACTGGTCGTAGTAAAGCTTGTCGGCATGATCATGGTGCACATATTGGTCTTTTTCCACCAGCAGCACTTTTTCGCTGTACTGCATGTTCTGCTTCACATAATCAGACACCGCGTGAAAAATGATCTTCCTTAGCCAGCCTTCAAAAGAACCTTGAAATGTATACTGTCCCACCTTCATAAAAGCCCTCAGAAAACCATTGTTCAGCACCTCTTCCGCCTGGTTCTCATGGTCTATATACCTGCGCACC
>JABDGU010000007.1 GCA_013285905.1 Bacteroidota bacterium
TTAGGATGTGGCGCATCAAGTGTATTCTGATCGTTTGTATAAGCATGGATGGTGCTCATAAGGCCGGTAACAATGCCAAAAGAGTCATTCAATACCTTGGCCATAGGGGCAAGGCAATTAGTTGTGCATGAAGCGCAACTGATAACTGTTTCGCTGCCGTCCAGTATATGATGGTTTACGTTGAAAACAACTGTTTTCATTTCGCCTGTGGCAGGAGCTGATATAACAACACGTTTTGCACCTGCTTTTATATGTCCTTCTGCTTTTTCTTTATCGGTAAAGAAGCCGGTACATTCCAATACCACGTCTACATCATGCTGGCCCCAAGGTATCTGGCTCGGGTCTTTCTGGGCATATATGTTTATGGCATGGCCTTTAACAACTATGCTGTTGTCGGTATGGGTTACATCCACACCAAAACGGCCCTGTGCCGTGTCGTATTTTAAAAGATGTGCTAATACATTTGGTTTGGTAAGGTCGTTGATAGCAACTACATCTATACCTTCCATATTGTAGATCTGGCGGAAAGCCAGGCGGCCTATACGCCCGAAACCATTGATGGCAACTTTTACTTTACTCATTTTCTTTTGGGGAATTAATTTAAAAACTTTTTAAAATGTGGCGCAAAGCTAAGATTTTATGCTTAAAAGATAAACACTCAATTCGTTAAAAAATAATATGTTAAGGAATTTAATTTAGTGTATCCCTTTTTTCGTTCAGTGCTTGTTGGTAGAGATGGGCATTTTTCATTTGCTCCTCATAGCCCGCTGCAAAATTGTGGTAACCGCTGAAATCAGGCTTAGCACAGAAATAAAGATAATTTGTTTGCGGCGCTTTCAGCACGGCTTCTATACTGCTTACTGAGGGCGTGCATATCGGACCCGGTGGCAGACCTGTATTGGTATAGGTATTATAAGGCGAATTCACTTCCAGGTGGACACCTGTGATACGACGTATGGTAAAATCGCCAATGGCAAATTTCACTGTAGGGTCTGCCTGAAGGGCCATGCCCTTATGCAGCCTGTTAAGGTAAGTACTGGCTATATTGGGCTTTTCATCGTTCTTATTCGACTCTTCATCTATTATGGAAGCCAATGTTATGGCCTGCACTTGTGAGAGTCCCTGGTCTTTCGCTTCCTGTTTACGTTCTTCGGTCCAGAAACGGCGATAGTTTTTAGCAATTTTTTTAAAGGCTGTATCTGCACGTGTGTTCCAGTAAAAATCGTAAGTATCCTGCATCACGGCACACATGATGGTATTGGTATCCAGATCGTAATTCGCTGCAAATGCAGGGTCGTTCAGCATCTGCAATATAACGGTAGAGTCTGCCTCCAGGTGTTTGCCTACCAGGCTGCTGAAGTCTTTTTTAGTACGTAGTTTATTGATGACAAGTTTCACAGGTGTTTGCCTGCCATTGCGCAACATGCGCAGCATATTGTAATTGCTCATACCCGGCTCTATCTTGTATTTGCCGGGATGCACATGAGCAGGGTATTTTGCATAGCCCGCCAGCATATCAAAGCTCCATATATCGCTTACATAGCCGCCTTCGCTTAGTGCCTGCTTCACATCCTGATAAGTGGAGCCGGTGCGTATATACAGGTACTCACCTCGCGACAAATTGCCTGTGTTAGGGCCAAAGGATTTGTAGGCAGCAAATGCGCCTGCCACAAGGGCTAATAAAAATAATATACTGAGTATGCGTCTCATGGGTTTAAATATAGTTAATTTGGCTTGAATGAAAAATCAGGGACCTCTCCCTGCCTCTCCAAAGGAGAGGTGATGTGGCGAGCATTGTTGTTTAAGCAAAAACAATGATAAGAAATTGGTGCATAGTTGATAATCATAACATATTTTCTTAATTTTGTATTATGCCTTCGCAGAAACAAACAGATAATAAACCTGATGCTAAACTGCAAATTTCTGAGGAATCAGAAATGGAGCGCCTGCGCCGCGATGTTTTTCGCCCTGATATGGAAAAACTACAGCTATTCACAAAAATGCTACGGGCCAATGCTTTATATAAAAAAGCAAAAGTGAGCCACAAATAGGAAATACTTTTTAGGAGCTGAATACCTAAATCTCAGGAGATTTCTCACCCGAAGAAAAATCGGGTTCGAAATGACGATCTTTACTTGGCACCTTCATTCCAATTATTCATTATCTTTATTACTAAATTACTGAAAATGAAAAAGCTATCCATTGGCCTTATTGCTTTTCTTTCATTTATTTTTTTGCCTTGGGGTTTATTTGCGCAGGGGTGGAGTGAGTTGGGGACTGGGGCTAATGCCCTTAATGCGAATTTCTCTATAATAAGTGTTACCTCAGATATTGCAGGAAATGTGTATGCCGCTCAGTTCTCGGACTCTTTTGCTTTTAACCCCCTCGCGAATAACTACATTACAAAATGGAATGGTAATAACTGGACAGAATTAGGCACAGGAATACATGCCCTTAATCCTAATAATTACGTTATAAGTCTTACTACTGACAAATTAGGTAATGTATATGCTGCGGGAGATTTCACTGATTCAAACTATAGAGAGTACGTCGCTAAATGGGACGGTGTTAACTGGACAAAATTAGGGACTGGAGTTAATTCCTTAAATGCATGGGGCCAAATAAATATTATTACTACTGATAAATTTGGTAATGTATATGCTGCGGGTGGATTTACTGATTCTGGTGCTTTGCCAAATGGTCATCCTTATGTCGCCAAATGGGATGGTGTTAGTTGGACAGAACTAGGCACAGGTCCCAACGCATTAAACCCGAATAAAGACATATATAGCATGGCGATAGATAATTTCGGCAACGTATATGTGGCAGGTGGTTTTACGGACTCAACGACTTGGTTGCCCAATGGGAATCATTATGTTGCCAAATGGAATGGTGTTGGCTGGACAGAATTAGGTGCAAGTCTCAATGCATTGCACGCAGATGGCGCAATCAATAGTATTGCAGTTGATAATATTGGAAATGTTTATGCAGAGGGGCAATTTATGAATTCGAATGGTGAATATTATGTAAGCAAATGGGATGGCAGTACATGGTCTGAATTAGGCATTAATAATAATAGTTTAAATCCTAATAGTTGGACTGGGACACTTACGTTGGATGATTCTGGATATGTGTACGTTACAGGCGATTTTACAGATTCAAATGGGCATTACTATGTGGCTAAATGGAATGGTAACATTTGGTCTAAACTAGGTACAGGTAGTAATGAATTGAATGCAAATGGTCCGGTTGTGTGCTTAACAACAGATGTTTTAGGAAATATTTACGCTGGTGGTTCTTTTACGGATTCAACTGGTAAATATTATGTGTGTGAATATTCCCAGTATATTTCTATTTTCTGCCATAATTATTCCAGCGGACTAGGCCTCGACTCCACAGACATCGGCCGTTTCATTATAGGCCCTGACACTTTCGGCTCGGTATATTCTCATCTTGCTAATCCTGCTGCATTTCATTCTTATACTTTTAATTCCGCCGATACCATTCAATTATCTGTTGACAGCAGCTACCATATACAGGAGGCCGGCATTATGAATACTATACATGATGCAGATGCCAAAGTAACTTTGTTTATAGACTACAATGCCAACGGGCATTATGATATACCGGAAGAAAGGGTCTGGACAAGCTATTCCAAAGCTTTCTATTATTATATCCTTGATACAAACATTATCATTCCATCTACTGTTGCCGTAGATACGCCCTTGGGTATGCGGCTAATTATTAACAATGACACCGGCGCCAGTGCCGCGTCGGATTCTGCATGTGGAACTTATGTATCCGGTGAGACGCAGGATTATGTTGTTATTTTCAGGAATGGGATGGAGGGGATAAGGACCTCTCCCGGCCTCTCCAAAGGAGAGGTGACAGTATGGCCCAACCCGGCTGAAAATAACCTGAGTATTAAGATTGTTGGTCAGGCGACCACCAATCTTAATGCAGTGAAAATATTTGATTTGGTAGGCAGAGAAGTGTATAGCAATGCTGTAAAAGGGAATGCCCTTAACATTAATGTTTCAGCTTGGAGCAATGGAATGTATATATGCAGGGTGTCGTGTGCAGGCGGGGAGATGGTTAGGAAGTTTGTGGTGAACCATTAGAAGGCTTCATCATATCATCTCTTATAAATTTGTATCTTTGTATAACATTCCCTTTACCAGAGATAAACAATTGAACTATCCATTTGTGATAAATGACAATTCCATACAAAAGCAAATAAAGCAAGCGGTTAGAGAAACCGATGACTCGGCTATGGTCATTTTATTTGGTTCCAGAGCCAGGGGTAATTCCAGTCCGGGATCCGATTGGGATATTCTTATCTTAATAAATAAACCAAGCGTTTCGGTTAAGGACGAACAAATTTTCAGGCATAAATTATACGACCTTGAATTAAAAATAAATGAGCCTATCTCCACCTTTGTTTATTCACTAAAAGACTGGAATAGTAAACTATCAGGAATGCCCCTTTATAAAAACATCCAGAAAGAAGGAATTATACTTTAGCATGGCTGATTACTTCTTAAAATATAAGCCGATAATCATCAAAGCCAGTCCGACAAAAAGAGAAACAAACCATTTTATCAAATCTACTTTGGCATTTACAAGATCTTCTTTCGTTGCTAATATGTCTTTCTTTTCCTGAAATTTGTTTTCGGTCTTAGATTCAAAATATTGGATAACAGTTTCAGCTTCCTCCTCGCTGAAACGTTTTTTGAATAGCTCGTAAACTTTTAATTCTAAAGATGACATACCTGTTACAAAGATAAGACTACTTCTCAAAAAACGAAGTAAAATTTATATAGAAAATTCGCCTTTATGCGTATACAGCCGTCTGACCGCAGGGCTGTACTGATGGCTATGCTACCCCACTTCAACCCCCAACTCCTCGGCCAGATCTTTCTCCACTTTCAGGTTCTGGATGATAAATACCTGCCTATCGGGCGTGTTTTTGCCCATATAATATTCCAGCAGTTTTTGTATGTGTGCATCCTGGCTAAGCAGCACAGGGTCTTTGCGAATATCATCGCCAATAAACTGCGCAAACTCTGCCGGGGATATTTCACCCAAGCCTTTGAAACGTGTTATCTCGGGTTTTGTGCCCAGTTCTGCTACTGCATTTCTTCTTTGTTCTTCGCTGTAACAATAAATGGTCTTTTGCTTATTGCGCACACGGAATAAAGGGGTCTGCAATATATATATATGCCCAGCCCTAACGAGGTCGGGGAAGAATTGCAGGAAGAAAGTCATGATGAGGAGGCGGATGTGCATACCATCCACATCGGCATCTGTAGCAATAACTATGTTGTTGTAGCGCAGGCCTTCCAGTCCCTGCTCAATGTTGAGGGCATGTTGCAGCAGGTTGAACTCTTCATTCTCATACACCACTTTCTTGGTAAGGCCATAGCAGTTTAGCGGCTTACCCCTAAGACTGAAAACAGCCTGTGTCTCTACCATGCGGCTTTTGGTTATAGAGCCCGAAGCAGAATCACCCTCGGTTATGAATATGGTTGACTCCAATTGTTTTTGCATGAACTCTTCGCGGCCCTTTGTGGGCGGTTCATCGTTCATGTGAAAGCGGCAATCGCGGAGTTTTTTATTGTGCAGGTTGGCTTTTTTGGCACGCTCGTTGGCCAGTTTGCGTATGCCCGAAAGTTCCTTGCGCTCATGTTCGCTTTGCTCAATGCGTTTCTTCAGTGCATCGGCAATAGCCTGGTTTTTATGCAGAAAATTATCCAATTCTTTCGCAAGGAAATCGAGGATAAAAGATTTCATAGATGGGCCATTCTCGAAAACATATTGAGAACCCAGCTTGGTTTTTGTCTGCGATTCAAACACAGGTTCCTGTACACGTACCGATATAGCAGCTACAATACTCTGGCGCACATCTGCTGCGTCATAGTCTTTTTTGTAAAAATCGCGTATCACCTTCACAAAGGCCTCACGAAAAGCACCATGGTGCGTGCCGCCCTGTGTGGTATGCTGCCCGTTCACAAAAGAATAAATATCCTCGCCATAATCGCCGTTGTGCGTCAGGGCCACTTCTATGTCTTCGCCCTTCAGGTGTATGATAGGATAACGCAGGTCATCAGGATTGGTTTTGCGTTGCAGGAGGTCGAGCAGTCCATTTTTAGAAACATAATTTTTGCCGTTGAAATTGATCTGCAAACCCGCATTCAGGAAGCAGTAATTCCATACCTGGTTCTCTATATATTCCGATAGGTAGTGATAATTTTTAAAAACAGAATCGTCGGGAATAAAAGTAATAAGCGTGCCATTAGGTTCGGTACTTGCAGCTTCCTTATGTTCTTTAATTAGATTGCCTTTGTCAAACTCTGCCACTTTGGTGCGGCCCTCACGGAAAGCAGCCACTTTAAAATAGGAGCTTAAAGCATTTACGGCTTTCGTACCTACCCCATTCAGCCCAACCGACTTTTGGAAGGCTTTACTATCGTATTTGGCCCCTGTGTTTATTTTACTAACCACATCAACCACTTTGCCTAAAGGTATGCCGCGGCCATAGTCGCGAACCGTAACGGTACCTTTATCAATTTTTATTTCCACGCGCTTGCCGTGGCCCATGGTGTATTCGTCAATGCAATTGTCTATCACTTCCTTAAGCAACACATATATCCCATCGTCCATACTGGTGCCATCGCCCAGCTTGCCTATATACATACCGGGGCGAAGGCGTATGTGCTCGCGCCAGTCCAGGGAACGGATACTTTCTTCGTTATATTGATTTAACAGATCAGCCATCTTATAAGTAAAAAAGCAAAAGTAAAAAATTGCTTGTGGGCAAAAGTAAATTAAAAAACCTCCTGCTGATGCAGGAGGTTTTTTATATGTGTATGAGATGTTATTATCAGAATTTAAAACCCACTGTCATAGATGCATTGTTAAAGCTGTTTCCTAAAGTAGCGATAGGCACTGCTGCATAAGATGGATCGGAAGGATAAGGCTGTTCAACACCATTATACATAGTATGTGCAAAAGCAGCGTCTAGGTACCAACGATCAAAACGGAAACCAAAGCCACCCGAAATAGTATTACTTGCGGTATTTATGCCACTGCTGGTTTTATAGGGGCTGCCCATAAAGCTGTAACCGGCCCTAAGGCTAAAGAAATTAGTTATGCGGCCTTCTATGCCCACACGAATATTGGATGCTGCCTGCAAATTAGTTTTAATATCGTTATTAACCTGGGTTTGCATAACCTGGTAAGCAGGATCGAAGCTATAGGATGCAGAACTGTAATCCACATATTCATAGTCAACTGTAATGAAACCATGTGTACCAAGGAAACCTGTTGCACTTAGTACTGCCCTCCATGGCGTAGTTAAATTATAATCAAGCGGAATACTAACTGCGTTTGCCGTGTAGGGATTTACACCTGCAGGTACTGTAGATATATCACTGCTGATAACATTGCTGTAATCATCATGCATGGTATAAAAAGTAGGCGAGTGTATGGCAAAACCAAAACGGAAATAATCTGAGGCTTTATAGATAATGCCCAGTTTCAGGTTGATACCCGAACCGCTTGTGTTAAGCGTTTCATTGTAGGTATAGGAATTAAAACCTGTGCTGTCAGCACCAATGGCCGTTTCAGAATAAACAGAAGAACGGGAATAATTTATTATCGGGATACCGATAGTAGCGCCAAGCAACAATTGGTCCATATAATTACCGCCAAAAGAGATGACCATTTCATTAATGCCCCCTCTTTCGCTTACCGAACGGAGTTGCTTTACTCCTTTCGAGGGATCAACAATAGACTCAAAAACACCGTTTACAGAATCATAATTGGTAAGGTATGCCTGATAACCCGCATAACCATATAATGCAGGATTAGGATTATTAGGGTCGCTGCCGGTGCCGTTTATATTATTGTCTGCTGCATAGGCCTGCGTGGCGCTGCTGCTGTAATTATTACCACTATAGGTATAATCCCTGTTGAAATCCGCAAGGCGGTTCACTCCTATACCAAAAGAGAATGATTTCCACTGGCTTCTCCGTGCCCTGCGCCCCTTTGGCGCAGAAGTAAATACAATACCTGCATTATTAAAGTTGAAATGGGTACTGCTGGTACTGGTGCTGTTACCAAGATAATCGCCCGAAACTGAATTGATCTTGAGTGATGGTGTGAACATTACTTCTGAAGACTTATAAACTGCTATGCCGGCAGGGTTAATGCTTAAAGACGAAAAATCGCCACCAATGGAACCAACTGCGTCTCCAATGCCCATTGCCCTTGCCGTACCTGATGGTGATAAATAAGAATATCGAAGCGCATCAATATAACTCTGCGCAAATGCTGCCGACGCTGTACTTGTAATTAATATGCCTGCCAGTAATAACGATTTGGTATTGCTCATAAATCCGATTTTGTATTTGACAAAGATTTAGTAAAAATGTTTAAAAAAATTGACAAAATAAATGGTGCAAAAATTATACCGACAATTTCTCTAAAAAGAACACCACGCCTTGTAAGCGTGGTGTTGAATAATATATTGTGTTGCAATATTGTTAAAATTACCTGCGTCCTCCTCCGGAATGCCCGCCGCCGCCGCTTGAACGGCCTCCGCCACCACCGGAACGGCTTCCACCACCGCCATAAGAATGATAAGAGCCGCCGGAACGCATTCCGCCGCCGCTATTATAAGAGCGCTGTGCAGTACCATTATTACCCGGGCTATTCATTTGCCTTATATTACTACCCACTCTTTGCATAAATCCGCTTCTTTGGGAATTTTGCCCCCCGCGCATCTGCTGGGCTTGCCCACGACCCGGGTTCACCTGGCCATTTGAGTTTTGGCGAATATTAGCTCCATTATTGTAATTGTTGCCATTGCTATAAGAACGCCCTGTATTGGAAGCAACAGGTGATGAATACCCACCTATACGCTGCCCTGCAACTAAACGTTGACTATTACCTGAAACACCGCCCGTGTAAGCTGCCCTGTTACCAAAGGCACGTACACCAGACCCGTAATAATTGCCGGTCGCACCCCTTGGCCCGTATGCAAACACACGTCCAGGTGTGCCATAAGCTCCTTCATGATAACCGCCACCGTAATAGCCACCATAATAACCGCCATAGTAGCCGGCATAAAACGGATAACCATAATAAGAGCCAAAACCAGGGTAGCCATACCAATTATACCAACCGCCATAAGGATTACCCCAACCGAAACCTACACTGATGCCCGGGCGATACCAGGGACTCCAGCCCCACATCGGGTCAACCCACATTGGATTGTACCAGTATGGATTATAAAAAGTGCTGTAATAACCCATATTATAATATGGATTATCAAAACGGTTTATATGAGACGCATAATAATTATCGTCGTCATAATCTATATAATCGTCACCTGTTGCACCCTGCTGGTTGTCCTGCCCATTATAGACGTCGTCAGACGGGTTTGTTTGCTGCTGGTTATTGTTCTGGTTATTATACCTGCCATTCTCGTTGCCATTATAGCCATTATTGGCCTTATTGTAATTGTTCGAGTTGTCCGGCTCGCTTTTTTTATGGGTGTCAGGATAAACGTCGTCCTGGGCATAGGAGGCTATGCCTGTTGTTGCCATAAAAAGACACATTAATATGAGGCGTTTCATTGTCATAATTTTTTAACTCTGAAATATTACTTAGTGAAATTACTACATTTGCCTGATTTCACCAACAATATAGACAACGAAAAGTGTGCCAAGTTTATTATGTCAAAAATTTTAACAAACAGGGCCGATGATTACGCCCAGTGGTATAATGATATTGTACTGAAAAGCGGCCTGGCTGATTATTCTGCAGTAAGAGGTTGCATGGTAATAAAACCTCATGGATATGCCTTGTGGGAAAATATGCGCGATGTGCTGGATAAGATGTTCAAAGATACCGGGCATCAGAATGCATACTTCCCTTTACTGATACCTAAAAGTTTTTTAAGCAAAGAGGCTGCCCACGTGGAAGGCTTTGCGAAAGAGTGCGCGGTGGTGACCCACTACCGACTTAAAAACGACCCCAATGGCGGTGGTGTTATTGTTGACCCTGAAGCTAAACTGGAAGAAGAATTAATTATAAGGCCCACTTCCGAAACTATTATATGGAGTACCTATAAAAACTGGGTGCAATCTTACCGCGACCTGCCTTTGCTCATTAACCAATGGGCGAATGTGATGCGCTGGGAGATGCGCACCCGCCTGTTTCTCAGGACTGCCGAATTTCTCTGGCAGGAGGGCCATACGGCCCATGCTACGAAGCAAGAAGCTGTGGAAGAAACAGAAAGAATGCTGGAAGTGTACGCCACTTTTGCAGAAGAGTATATGGCTATGCCTGTGATACGCGGTGTAAAAACTGCCAACGAGCGTTTTGCGGGTGCAGAAGACACTTATTGCATAGAGGCCCTGATGCAGGATGGCAAGGCACTACAAGCGGGTACTTCGCATTTCCTGGGGCAGAATTTTGCCAAAGCTTTTGATGTAAAATTCAGCGATAAAGAAAACAAACTCGATTACGTATGGGCTACATCCTGGGGGGTATCAACCCGCCTGGTTGGGGCTTTGGTAATGGCGCACAGTGATGATGAGGGACTGGTATTGCCACCTCGCCTTGCGCCTTTGCAGGTAGTTATTGTGCCTATATATAACAAAGATGAAGAGGCCCGTAAACGCATAAACGACAAATTACTTGCCCTTGTAAAAGAACTGAAGGCAAAAGGCATAAGAGTGAAACTGGATGACGATGACAATAACCGCCCGGGCTGGAAGTTTGCAGAATATGAACTAAAGGGTATGCCGGTTCGTATAGCTCTGGGTGCGCGCGATCTTGAAAATAATGTAGCGGAAGTAGCCCGCAGGGATACTAAAGAAAAAGTGCAGCTCTCCTTAGACGGTCTTGCCGAAAACATTGAGAAATTGCTTGCAGATATACAAAGCAATATGTATCAGTGCGCCCTCAAATATCGCGATGAGCATATTACCAAGGTTGACACCTGGGATGAGTTTGTAAAAGTGCTGGAAGAAAAAGGCGGCTTTATTTCTGCCCATTGGGATGGTACGCCCGAAACAGAAGAAAAGATAAAACAAAGCACTAAAGCAACCATACGCTGCATTCCACTTAACAATGTGCAGGAAGAAGGCAAATGCATCTTAACAGGCAACCCATCTAAAGAAAGGGTTTTGTTTGCAATAGCATATTAATTCTGTTCTTCTATTTCATATTATGGAAGCGGTCTTGTTATTTTGAGATTAAATAATAGTAATGGACGACCCAGACTATCTTACTGACGAGCGCGATCACTGGGAAAACACTTACCAGCGTATTTTAAACATCGATGATTTTACTTTCGAAAATCTGAAGCAGATGGCTCGTTGGGGATATTATCTGTCTTTAGCTGCATTCGCCTTGTTGTTTTTAACCACCCTGGCATCTGCGCTTATCTTGGTCTTAACACCGCATTTTTGGCCCATTCGGTTTTTTGGTATTATCGGCTTTATTGCTATTTTATTTCTATTTATTGGCATTTTTAGTTACCCGGCTCATGAACTCTACCAATTCTCCACCTTAATGAAATCAGCCTTAGCCTACCCCCACCAGGGGCGCTTTAATACGGCCATGCAGCATCTTAAAAACATGCTCAGGTATATGGGCATCCTTGCAATTGTTTTTTTGTCGTTTTGTATTTTGATATTTGTTGGTTGGCTGGCGCTATAATACCGATCGGACATCCAAATTTGGTATTATAGATTTTCCCGCAGAAACTCGCTGAATTTGTGACGACCAAAGTTATAAGTGAGTTTCACAGATACTCGCAGACTTTATATATTCAGACATTGAGCAATTGAGCCATTAAGCCATTGAGTCATTATACATAGCGTCTATTTCCTTAGCATACCGCTGCATTATTACTTTTCGTTTCAGTTTCAGGGTAGGCGTTATTTCCCCGCTGTCAATGGTCCATTCATTGGGGAGCAAGGTAAACTTCTTCACCTGCTCGGGATGGCTGAAAAGTACATTGTATTTGTCTATGACACTTTGTATGTGTTTTTGTACTTCCGGCAGTTTCAGCAGTTCGCTTTTATCTACAGGTATTTTCACATCAGGGTGATCGTCTTTTAAATGCCTTTGCAAATGTATAATGCTTGGCACTATCAAAGCGCTCACAAATTTTTTACCATCCCCTATCACCATCATCTGCTCGATGAAGGCGCTTTCCTTCATTTTATTTTCTATCACCTGTGGGGCTACGTACTTACCGCCCGAGGTCTTGAAAATTTCTTTTTTACGGTCAGTAATTTTTAAAAACCGCTCCTCTACCCATGTTCCTATATCGCCGGTATGGAACCACCCGTCTTTCATCACCTCAGCAGTCTGTTGCGGCTTTTTATAGTAGCCCATCATGATGTTGCCACCTTTACACAGTATTTCTCCATCATCTGCTATCTTTACCTGCACATTGTCTATAAGAGGCCCCACGGTGCCAACACGGCGGTTCTCTTTTTCATAACGGTTCACAGATATTACGGGGGATGTCTCTGTTAAACCATAACCCTCCATGATGATAAGATTAGCAGAAGTGAAAATCCTTATCAGGCGCTCCTGGCATGCAGCAGAGCCAACTACTATGGCTTTTACATTACCACCCAGGGCCTCCCGCCATTTATTAAAAATTATCTTGTTGGCGAGGGCCAGTTGCATCCTGTAAAAGAGGCTGCCTTCATCTACATTATCATACTTCATGCCCAAGTTCAAAGCCCAGAAAAATAATAATTTCTTTATGCCTTTCAGTTCCAGCCCTGCACCTACTATGCGCTCATATACTTTCTCAAGCAGGCGCGGCACGGTAGTAAACACCATAGGTTTCACTTCTTTCAGGTTCTGTCCTATGGTGTCCATGCTTTCGGCATAATAAATTGCCACCCCCGCATTAATATAGATATAAGAAACGGTGCGTTCAAAAATATGGTTCAATGGCAAAAAGCTAAGGGCCCGCTCGCAATTATGTGCAAATGTAAATGCAGGCATTGAGTCGTGTATATTGCTTACAATATTATGATGGCTCAACATCACACCCTTAGGGTCGCCGGTGGTGCCGGAAGTATAGATAATGGTAGCCAAGGTTTCGGCTTTTATCTGCGAGACAATATTCGTGTCAGCCTGGCGGCCGCCATCAATCAGTTCTTTCCAGTTATTTACGGCTTCTATTTTATCAAAGGAATAAACATATTTTAAACTAGGCACCTGGGCCGCGATCTCCCTGAAGCGCTCATACAGTTCGGCGTTAGCGAGGAACAATATCCTTACGCCCGTATCATTTAAGATGAAAGCAAGTTCTGCAACACTAATGGTTGGATATATGGGTGTTAATACGGCCCCAGTCAGTTGCACTGCCAGGTCCGTAATGATCCATTCCGGCCTGTTGGGAGAAATAATGGCAATTTTCTCCTGCTGTTCAGGCTCCAGTTTACTATTTGCAATACCCAATTGCAGTATGCCCCCTGCCAGCATTTGTGCAGTATTCCACACTTCCATATTACTATAAGTGCGCCACTGCCCGCTTTCCTTAGCTGCCAGCATCACAGCATCGGGCTCGTCTTTAAAGCGTTTCTCGACAATATCAAAAAGCCGTTCTATCAAGCGTTTCTATTTAGATAAGACCTTAAATTTAGTAAAAAATAAATTGTCTGTATCCATTGCTTTCCAAGATAGTAAACCGGTAAATAAGACGGCTTATTTGAAATTTAGCATATTATGTTTTATAATGGCATTACTTTTGAATGTAATTGTTTGTGAAGGAGCTATTTGTGTTTTAGGTTTATTTATGCATTTTACCTTGTTATATGAATTTATCAGTACGTCAATTAATTCCTATCCCCCTAAAGGAAAAAATACTTGCCAAGAAATCCGGCATCTGGAACGAAACCCTAACCTTTAATAAAGGTGAGCACATTTTTTGTACGAGCACCCTCGGGAACCGGCAAAACCACCCTGGTACATATATTATACCATCTTCGCAAAGACCATGAAGGCTCTGTGCAATGGGGGGATATTAATATGTCTGCAATAGGCCCGGAAGAACTGGCAGCATTGAGATCAAACAATATCAGCATTATTTTCCAGGATATGCGATTGTTCCCGGAACTGACAGCATGGGAAAACCTTGACATAAAACGCAGGCTTAGTAATACAGTGAGCCCGGAGCAGGTAGAAGAATGGATGACAAGGCTGGGCATACAAGACAAAAAGAATTCTTTAGGGCGCACCCTTTCTTACGGCGAGCAACAACGTGTTGCCATTATCCGTGCCTTATTGCAGCCCTTTGACTGGTTGCTGATGGATGAACCCTTCAGCCACCTTGACCACTCCAATACTGACAAAGCGAGAAAACTGATAGAAGAAATAGTTGCGCAGCACGGTGCAGGCATGATATTGGCCGACCTGGACGAGAATGAATATTTCAAATACACTAAAACCATTGTACTGTGAGCGCTAAGACACAAATAGAGATGTTAAGAAAACTGCTTATTGGCAACAAAAGCAGGTCGCGCTTATGGGGGGCATTGTTTGCTTTGTTTATGGGTACTACCATGCTCTTGCTTACAGTGATGATATGGTGGAATTTTAATGAATTGCTTTATGGCAAAAGCCAGTATGATACACTTGGCAGCACTTTTTTGGTAATAGGCAAAAGGATAACACAGGAAAATGTTAGCGCATCACATACTTTCAGCCAGCAGGATATTGACTCCCTAAAACAGGTACCCGAAGTACAGGACCTTGGCATACTGACCTCTAACCACTTTCCGGCCTATGCAAGGCTTGGAGGCAAACTGGCCTTTAACACAGACATATTTATGGAGGCTGCTCCTGACCGTTTCCTTGATAATATGCCATCTGAATGGAAATGGGAACCGGGAAGCAATGACCTGCCTATTATATTGTCCTCGCAGTTCTTAGATCTTTACAATTATCTTTTTGCGCCGGGCCAGGGTTTGCCTCAATTATCAGAGTCTTCCATAAAGGCTATAGCAGTAAATATTGAAGTTGGCACCGGGCCGGGCATGCTGCGATATACAGCACACGTAGTCGGCTTTTCAGACCGTATCAGTTCGGTATTGGCGCCTGCATCATTTATAGAGTACAACAACAAAATATTCGGCAAGCCAGGGGACGTAGAAGCCTCCCGCCTGATACTGAAAGCAAAAGACCCTTCCAATACCAAATTTGCAAGCTATATAGAAAGCCACGGCTATACGACCAATTCACAAAACATGCGCTGGAGCAAAATAAGGTCGATAGTAGAGGTGGTGACCACCGCCACGGGTTTTCTTTCCATTGTACTGATGGGTATAGGGGCCCTGGTGTTTATCCTGTTTATAGAATTGACCATAGCAAAGGCACAGCATTCCTTAACACTTTTGCTGGAGTTGGGCTATAGCCCTAAATACCTTGGCAAATTCATGATGAGCCGTTTTATGCCGCTTGTGTTGATTACTATTGTCATATCCATGTGTATTGCTATTGCGTCGCAACTTGTGGCGTCTGTAATGGTAAAACAATTATTGCTTACGCTTCCGGTATTCCCGGGCTGGCCCGTATGGCTTGCTTTGATCATAAGCAGCAGCATATTATTTACATTGGTCGGCCGGGCAATTATGAAGGCTGTAAAGAATGATGTGTTAAGCTGATCATTTTCTTAAAATTTGCTATTTTTAAGAAAATAAGACCATCATGGCGACCGCTAAAAAGAAGAGTGAAATACCTGCAGAACAGTTATCTCAGTATAATAAACTCATAGCAAGTATTCCTGAAATAGAACGTAAGGGAGATACTGTGCCCTATACTTCGCTGAACGGCAATATGTTCAGCTACCTATATAATGACGGCACAATGGGCCTGCGCCTGGCGGAGAAAGACAGGGAAGATTTTCTTAAAAAACATAAAGCCACATTAATGCAGGCTTACGGCGTGGTGCAGAAAGAATATGTAGCAGTGCCTGAAAAAGTATTGGCCGATGCCAAGGAAATGAAAAAATACCTGAAGCTTAGTTTTGAATATGTAAAGACCTTGAAGCCTAAGGCGACAAAGAAAGCCGGTAAAAAGAAATAAAAAAACGATGCAAAAACGTCCCTACTTCAAACTTTACATTTTTGTATTGTTTTTGATATTAAGCAATACTTGCAGCGCAACCATTACCGAATATCATCTAAATGCACACTTTAGCAAAACAGATCATAACACAACTCTATCTACCCAATTATATTTTTTTGAAGACAGCTCCTTTGCAATGCAAATAATTGCGATGGTCGCTGATGTGGGTTGGTCCTTGGAACTCGCAAAAGGAAAGTACATGTTTAGAAATGACACAATAATCCTGGTTGATGGTTGCTCTAATGCATATTTCTATTTGAAAAGAAAAAACGACTCGCTACAGGTTTTGAAATCATTCCGCTATATGCAGAAAATGTATTTTACAAACCGCCGGTATACGGAAAGTATCGTTCCAGAAATCTCTAAAAATCAAAAATGCTGCGACCCGCATCAATGCGACATTACATACACGATATCGCCCACAGGAATCTACAGCAGTAGTAAGGATCATCGAGGTTCATATTGGTTCCATTTTCGGTCAAATAAATTTGAGTTCTATTTTGGTGACTTGCTCTTTTTATCGGGCACATGGGATTCAGAAGATGATCATTTAATTCACTTACACGATAGCAATATTAAAGTAGATTTTACAATAAAAGTCAACAACAAAAATGAAATTTTTTTAGTAAATTTTTTGGGGGTTAATCATTGCAAATACTATCCTGTCAAATAACAATACACAAATCATCAATCCATGCAAAAACCACAAGCATCCGAACATAATCCTTATTTTTCGCGCTATATAGACCTGGTGCCTGCTGGTAATTACGCCGAGTTGCTACAGCAAAACACAGACAAAGCAATAAAGAGTTTCAAAAGTATTGCGCCTGAAAAACACAATTATGCTTATGCCAAGGGCAAATGGACTGTGAAAGAAATGCTGATGCATATGATAGACACTGAAAGGGTGATGGCTTACCGTGCCCTCGTTGCTGCAAGAGGCGATAGCAAAACACAATTATATGGCATGGATGAAAACGCTTATGCCCAAAATGTAAATGTTACAAACAGGACAATGGATGACCTGCTGGAGGAATTTAGTGCCGTAAGAACCGCCACGAAAAAATTGTTTGAAAACCTGGACGAAGAACAGAGTAAACGTACATCTCATATTGTAAACCACCACACAACTGCCAGGGCACTCGGCTACCTGATAATAGGGCATGTTGAGCACCATATCAATATACTGAACGAACGGTATCTATAGGGGCTTGTCTTCTGGCTTATGAATAAGCCCAGACAATCTTTTCTGTCTATTTATTAAAAAGGCTGTATTTAATCTGCACCTGGAAATAGTTCCTGTCGAAATATTTATTGGTGTTTGATAAAAAATTGTTCATGCCTTCGCGGTATTGAAGTCCCGCTTTCAGCCTTGATGATACCGCATATTCTGTTTTGCCTATTATGCCATAGTCCAGGTCGGGCATTATTTTACCTGTTTCTGAAGCCATCCCGTTTGAGAATGCAGATGAGGAAGTGGTAGGGGCATTGGCCTGTAATAAACGTTGAACGTCTGCCCCAACGCCTATCGCGATCTTTTTATGGATGTGGTAACCTAGAGACGGGCTTAGCTGCAAATAGCTGAGGGAATTTACATTTTCTTTTGAGCTGGCTGCCAGCGCCGGTGCAGTATTGGCGTTGCCAACAAACATGGACGTGTTATAAGCATTCACTGTTCTCTGGCTGTTGCTGTTAGTATATGCCAAATCACCTTCTACATATAACTTGTTGCTAAGATTCTTTCTTACAGAGGCGCCGAGCAAATAGCCCTGGCTGGCAGCGCCATAATTCAATCCACCGGCTAAACTAACATTCAAGCTCCTGTCAATCTTTATATAATCTTTCCATAAAGGCTCAAGTTCACTAACACCGGAAACATTATGCGATGGAGGCGCGTTTAAAGACGAAAGTAAAAATGCTTCATTCCCGATGGGAAAAACGTTAATATCTGCTTTTTGTACTCCGTTTGACGGCATACTATCCGCTTTGTTATTTGGCACGGTTTGTGTTGTAGCCTTTTTTTGATAAGTGATACCAGAAATACCATTTCGCTGTGGGATAATGTTTTGTTTTGGAGTTCTGTCTGTTTGTTTTGTCGCGGTGACAGTTGCGATATTTGTGATTTCAGGTTCTTGCTGTTTTTGTTCCGTAAGTGGGCTATTTGTAGTTTGGGATGGCATAGGTTTAGCAATGACCTCTTTGCTCGCTAATTGTCCATTGTAGCTACTATTGGTTGACAAAGCAGATATTACTATGACGATAAGCATACAAGCCGCGATGCCTGTAAGTAATAACCACATCTTTCTTGAAGATTTACCTTCCCTTGCAGCCAGTAGCTGTGCATTCATGGCATGGTAATCTTCATTAGCGTAAGCAAAATCCGCTTCCCCTAATTTGCTTTTAATGAGTTCATCAAATTCTTTTGCGCTCATATAATTGATTTTCAGAATTTTTATTTTTTATTTTTTTTTGAAGGACACTACGGGCATGATGTACATGCCAATAAGAAGTTCCTTCGCTTATGTTCAATTGGGCTGCTATTTCTTTGTGTGTATATTCTTCAAAAACAAAAAGATTAAAAACAGTCCGGGTAACGGCCGGCAACAATTGTATCATAGCCACCAACTCCTTAAATTCGATATTCTGCAAGCCTTCATTGTATGTAAGCGGGCTGCTTTGTTCTATCATACTTTCACTTAGCTGCATGGTCATAGAATTTCTCAGGTAATTACTTTTTACATAGTCCAGGCAAATATTCACCATCGTTTTCCTCATCCATCCTTCAAAAGAACCTTCCTGCCTGAAACTCTTAATATTCATGAATATCCTTACAAACCCATCATTCAATAATTGTTTGGCATCAGGCATATCTTTAGCATACCGCGCGCACAATGCAAGGAATACATTATAGTACATTTTGTACAGGTACTCCTCATACAGTGGATTGCGGTTTCGGCAACCATTTATTATTTCCTGCTCAGTATATCTAAGCATAAAAGGCCTTGGTTCTCATCAGCATATATCAGCCATCCTTGTTTATTTAAGCAACACTCTAAATTAGATCATTATTGTATCATCTGGTCAAAGACACTGTTCATCTGTGCAACATAAGCTCTTATAGCTACTGGCAGGCTTGCTGTGTCATGGTCTATGTCCCATGTTTTCACCTGCCCGTTTTCTGTGGATTGAATATGCAGTGTCCAATGTGTAATACAGTCTGTATTACCATATACTGTGTTTGGATTATTATGAAGATATACCGGGAAATTGTTGATGAGTGAAGACGCTGCCTCGTATTTAGTAAGGCTTAATGGTACAACGGAAAACACTTCCGGCCCAGGATAACCGGACAGGCGCATACTGTCTGCATAAACCTGGTTTGCTTTAATTTCATAAAACAAAAAACACCTGTCAGGAGGTACCCGGTTATCCAGGCAAGCGTGGCAATAACCAAACACAAAGGAGCTGGGATGTATTGCAATCGTGTTCTGTTCTTTCATACAAGAACTTAAAAATAGGGTTACGGATAATAAAAATGCTATGCCTTTCATAAATTTTCCTGATTTTGTTTACTGAATTAATAATTTCCCTTTTGCAATTGTACCATTGCCCTTACTTAGATTGTAAAAATAAAGTCCGGTAGGTAATTCATTTTTTTCTACAGTTAAGGAGCTTCCCGAAACATCATTATAGGTCCTCACTGTTTTGCCCAATTCATTAACTATTACAAGCTGGTAGCTGCACATATCGCAATAGTCAAACTGAATAACGGAATAATTATTAAATGGATTGGGTGATGCACTGACAGTAATTGAATTGTTGCTACCGCTATTGTTGTTACCTGAATTACTGCTGCTATTATTATTGTTATTGTTACTACCTTGCACACAGCTTGTATCATTAAAACTATAGCTCACCAGCCCATACGCAGCATTGACATAACCATCGCGGATAGTTGACCTTATATAAACTGAATCTAATGAACACCAGCAATTCTGCGACAGGTCGGCATTAAATGAAAAGTCATATTGCACATTCCATGTAGTATTGTGGCAAATTTTGTTGTAGTTGAAAACAATACCCTGCTCATTCCAAAACCTGAATATTTCTACCCCAATAGTATTATCGTGAATATAATTACCTGTCATGGTTGTGCTGGCATGTCCATCCCATTGTACTCCTATATTGTTATTATATACTTCGCAATTGGTAAGGGATGTGTAAGCAAAAACAGCAATTTGCGTATTACCTGAAAAGGTACAATGGTCTGCAGTTGCCACTGACACTGCTCCATTTTCGTTATTGACAAAGTTGCAATAAGTAAGATGGGTATCGCCTCCATTCAATGCCTGGTGATTTGATTCAAAAGTACAGTGATCATAATTGATAGCTCCATAGTCTGCCCCATTTGCATTGACATACGTATTATTATTAAAGGTGCAGTTAGTAAAATTAAACGGGCCTTGGGCAGACATCCCCAGGTTCATAAACTCCTGTGCATACGATACGTTGCAATAGTTAAGTGTTATTTGGTTCGTTATATCGCCAACTTGCCCAACATAACCTGTTACTTTAAACCCTCCATATATACCCCTTACAGGGTTTGCATTATTTGATGTAATGGTGATGGGAGCAGATTGGGTTCCATTTGCTATGAGTATTCCCCTGAAATCTACAATAATCCCATCACCGAATTCTACAACAACACCGGGATCAATAGTAAGTGTTGCGCCTTCAAAAACTACAATGTTTGAAGTGATAATATAGGGGCTGCCCGCGGCTGTCCATGTTGTACTACTATAAATAGAGCTATTAATAGTTGTTTGCGCTGTTAATTTATTGCAACAGCATACCAGTACAACAATAAAGGACAATGATAAAATGTGTTTCATAGATCGTTTTTTATTTCAGAATGATTTCTTCAAAGTTGTGAGACTACTGTATTAACCTGTTGTATGTATGCCCGTATCTGTGTCGGCACATAGAGTGTATCAGGCGGAATATTCCATGTTACTGTATGGCCATTCCGGGTATATTCCAGGTGTAACACGCCCATTCCTACCGGAAAAAGCGTATCGTTAACATAACCTCCTGCACCATTGGCTAAGTATTGCGGAAAATTATTTAGTAGGGGGAGGGCAAGCCGGTACTTAGCAGAATCTGAGACAGGGTATGTAAAACTAAAATTTGTTGCATAGCCGGTCATGGTATCAATAAAAAGCCGGTTGTTAGTTATCATATACGCATAAGTCGTCGGGGGAACAAAATCAGATGTATAATACCATACCAAGCTAGCATCGGCGGGAGGGGCCGGGCTGTTGTTCTTTTTACAGGCGCTAAAAATTATCATAGTAAAAAGAAAAAAAATGCCAATCTGTTTCATAATGTATTTTTAGTGTTAATAAGGTGTTTCTTCTACTATAAGAAGAGTATAGAAGGCTAAACCTTGGGTGGGGAACTAAAAATATCTTTGGGGGCTTTATTTCTCAACATTTTCTTTTCATCAGCAGATCCGTCTGTGCATCCTTGCCTAACTGAAAAATTTGTTCTCCAAATACCTCAAAACCCCATCGCTTATAAAATGTTATTGCCTTTTCATTATGCGACCAGACACCTAACCATAAAATTTCAAAACCATTCTTAATAACATGGCTAATACAATAACTCATTAATGTAGCGCCTACTTTCTGCTCATGATATTCTTTAAGCACATATAAGCGTTCCATTTCGATATTGCTTAGCCCTTTTAATTGAGCGCATTGGTTTACAGTGCTCAGTTTCACATAGCCCACAACCACTTCATCAATAACAGCCAGGAGCAGCGTATTTCTACTGTCATTTATTTCATCCTGTATATGCGCCGGTTGAAAATTCTTATTAATATACAGGGCCATATTCTCCACCGTATTCATAGCCGCGTAGCTTTCGGTAAATGTATCAATGCTAAGTTTTGATAATATCTCTATATCCTCATTTTTTGCGCGCCTGATGGTAATGTTCATTCCCACTTATTTTCTTTTTAGAAGTAAACAAAGATATTCTCCTTTTTATAAACTGTCCCTTTCGATTGTTTTTGTTACATTTGAAGAAGGGTCACAGCCTTTAATATTCACGGTCCTCATTTGCAGCTTATGAAAAAAGTATTGTTTGCTCTCAGCATTATTTCAAGTCTTTCCACGCTGCAATCCTGCAAAAAGATGTGTGATCATAGAAATGAAACGCCTACACCTATAGTGCAAAGTGTGGATGTTGCTATAAATGAAAACGCAAATTATAGCTATACATTGCCTGCAGGCAGTAATTTCCGTATAAGTTCCGAGGCCGCTCATGCCCTTACGAGCCAATTAGTAGTTGACGGCGCTACGGGTAGTTTTGTTTATCAATACACCCCGGCTGCAAATTATGTTGGCACGGATGAGATAGTACTATCTTCTGAGGATCAGCAAGGCGGACCCGGCAATTGCATACACCCTACTAATGGCAAACCCAATCCCAATGGGCCGGGATGCCAGGGACCTCATAATGCGCCGTATATCATTACTATCCACCTTATGGTAAACAATACCGCCACAAAAGCGGCAAAAATATCTAATATCTCTTGGAGCAAGGCAAATTAAGCTCGGGAACACATAGATTATTAACCAATCTGAAATAATTGATAAGCTTATATTTAAAAGCTATTTTTCATTTTCCGAACTCTTGCCTTATCTTTGCACATGGCAATAAAATCTAAGTTCTACGGCGAAGGCCTTACATTTGATGATGTACTCCTTGTGCCTGCTTACTCAGAAGTTCTACCACGCGATGTAAGTATTGTTTCCCAACTCACAAAAGATATTAAGCTGAATATCCCTATGGTATCTGCTGCTATGGATACAGTAACAGAAGCTCCACTAGCGATAGCACTTGCCCGTGAAGGCGGTATCGGCATTTTGCATAAGAATATGAGTATTGAGCGCCAGGCCGAACAAGTGCGCAAAGTAAAACGTTCGGAAAGCGACCTGATCGTTGACCCCATCACCCTAAGCCCCGATGCCACCGTTGCAGAAGCCGTTAAATTAATGAGGGATAATAAAATAGGTGGTATACCCATTATAGACAATAACAAATACCTCGTCGGCATCCTTACCAACCGCGACATGCGTTTTGAAAAAAACATGAAAAAGAAGGTAAAAGATGTAATGACCAAAGACCACCTCGTAACTGCCCACACAGGCACCAGCATGACCCAGGCCGAGTTGATACTGGAAGAATATAAAATAGAAAAACTGCCAATTGTAGATAAAAAAGGAAAATTAATAGGCCTCATCACCTTTCGCGACATCATGCATTTGAAAAGCCACCCTAATGCGGCTAAAGATGCCATGGGCCGCTTATTTGTAGGAGCCGCGGTAGGTATTACGGAAGACGTATTAGACCGTGTAGATGCCTTAAAGAACGCCGGTGTGGATGTTATTACGCTCGACAGCGCACATGGACACTCTAAGGGCGTGATAGAGGCAGTGAAGAAAGTAAAGAAGGCATTTAAAACATTACCACTTATAGCAGGCAATATTGCTACTGCAGCAGGCGCCAAAGCCCTTGCAGATGCAGGTGCTGATGCAGTAAAAGTAGGCGTAGGCCCAGGCTCTATCTGTACTACCCGTGTGGTAACAGGCGCAGGCGCACCGCAACTTACGGCTGTAATGGAAGCAGCCCAGGCCCTTAAAAAAATGGGTATCCCGGTTATTGCAGATGGCGGCATACGCTATACAGGCGATATGGTGAAGGCACTTGCTGCAGGTGCATCTTGCGTGATGGCAGGCTCTATCTTCGCTGGTACGGAAGAAAGCCCGGGGGAAACGATCATTTATGAAGGCCGCAAATTCAAATCATACCGCGGAATGGGCTCTGTAGAGGCCATGCAGGAAGGCTCTAAAGACCGCTATTTCCAGGACATGGAGGCAGATATTAAGAAACTGGTGCCTGAAGGCATTGTGGGCCGTGTGCCTTATAAAGGTGCATTGAGTGAAGTAGTACAACAGTTTGTGGGCGGCCTGCGCGCAGGTATGGGCTATTGTGGCGCAAAAGATATGGCTACTTTGCAAAACGAAGCACAATTTATTCGCATCACTACAGCCAGCATGGCAGAAAGCCATCCCCATGATATTGTTATAACCAAAGAAGCGCCAAACTATAGTCGATAGGTCAATGAACAACGGACACTTGAGGTGTCTTATTAATGGAATATTATTCTTTCAATATTTTTCTTAGCTCAGTGCTACCATCTTCATATCTGAACTCCAACAAGAGAGTCCCGGCATAAACATAGCGGTATTAATAAGTCCTTTTTGATTATTAAGGATACCACTATAAACTTCTCTCCCGACAATATCAAAGATGTGAAAGCTACCGTGCATAGAAGATGCGATGTTCAATTCATTTGTAAAAGGATTTGGATACGCTTTCAGTGCATTGCTTTTCCCCATCTTAGGGCTTACTACTCCTAATGGCAGTCCCGCACTATCGCATACGCAGGCTGTTCTGTGTATATCTCTGCGGAACATTGTCCAGTCGGGACCATTGCCTATACCCCATGAAAGGCAATATGCACGCCCATAATCTATAACTGTATTCGGGTATCGCGTTTTGCCGCCAATGATAAAGAGGTCTAAAACACCGTCGTGGTCAAAATCTGCAATGATGGGAGCATTGTCAATTTCGAATGTATCATTATATACAGAGTCCAGCCTGATGGACCTTATCGCATTCCCCGTCAGGCCATCTAAGGAAATAACATCGCCCATACTTGTGCCAAAACTAACATCGAGGATACTGTCGTTATTTACATCCGCTACCGTTACCCCTCTGAAAGCCGTACCGTTTCGGGGAATAGCATATGTCCATAATAATGAACTATCATGTTTTAAGGCAGTAACATTATAAGCGTCACAGTAAATAATATCCAGGTAGCCATCTCTGTCAAGGTCTGCAAGTGTTGTAGGGGCGCCAACATAATAATTGCCCGTGGCCCTCCAGTTCTGGCTGCCATCTTCTCCATTCAGGCTATAAACATAGCCATTGTAATCCCCGATAGTCAATTCGGGTTTCCCGTCCCTGTCTATATCTCCGCAGGCGGGGCCATGATAAACAAGATCGGCAACGGGCTTTTTCCATATTAAATCATGCGTCTGCCCATTATAACAAGCCACAAAATTGCTGTCGTAGTGATTGGTAACAGAATTCATATAAGTAAGGTTCCATGTCCCCACAGCAAAATCGGGCAGGCCATCATTATTGGCATCGAAGATCAATGGTTCGGACTCTATGGCTGAATTGGTGTCTATGAGTTTAGACCACTTAACAGCACCCGTTTTCCCATTGAGGCATATCACATGACCATCAAAAGTGCCATGTAGTACTTCCAGCTCTCCGTCATTGTCTATATCCGCAGCTGTAGGTGGTGAGTCTCCCCCACCGCTAACTGTCTTCCATTGCACATAGCCGGAATCCGCATCCAGACAAAAAGTAGTGTCCATGCAGGAGCCGGGAATAACTATTTTGTAATTACCATTGTGGAATGGATCAAAGATCAAAGGGCCTGCATCATTGCAGCCACCTAATGGACCGGGTTGCTGGTGCTTCCATTTTAAAGAGCCATCCTCGGCATTGAGCATATAAACATTACTATCGTTCCAGTAAGTACTGAAAACAAGCTCCAGTTTGCCATCGTTGTCCACATCCATTGCAGAGGTTTGCCCGAAAGAAACATCATGCAGATCATAATACCACTTTACACTTGGTGTTTGGGCCGACGCTGCAAATATTATTAAACAGGCTAAGAAAGTAAGACTAACTTTCATACGGAAGCTTTTATCTCCTATAAAATTATAAAAAAAATGGTGGCGTGTATATAATACAAAAAGGCAACAAATGACCGCTCCCGAAGAAGTCGGGATTTCGCGAAAAGCTCAATTTATGGCCGCTAAGAAAAACAATTATATGAGCTATGGTAAATATTTTCAGGAAGGTGTTGCCTTAATTTAACCCCCGCATATTGCGTGGGAAGCTGCAAAGGACAACGCCGATGGCGGGCAGGCAGCAGAGGCGCAAAGGTCGATGCTGAGTGAATTTTCTTTATCCCATCTTTATCCAGTGCAGGGTGTTTAGGGCATATTATTATTTGGTGGACATTTTTTTTTAAACCGGACATTGAAATGTAGCGTTTTGATTGTAAGTCATTGATTATCAATTTTTATTAAACTTATCAAAATGTCCGGTTTGTGTCTTTTTTTATACAGTAAAAGGACAAATGCCTCGTCCTGATTTTGGTTTACACTTTGGTTAGATAATCCTGTTAAAAGTTGACACTGTAAAATTAATTAAAATACCCTATCACTGAAAACTAAAAGCTTGTTCAAATTAAGAGTTCCTCATTATTCCATTCCCGTATCCTGTGTTTCCTTAATTTCCACCTGGCTGCAATCTTTCCTTGTTGCTGGTCCGCTTGCTGAGGTGTCAGGTAATTGATACTTGCATGAGGCCTCAATGTATTATAAATCGTTATGACATCTTCCACTTTCTGAGCTGCCTGTTCAAAGCTGTCGAACTTGTTATCTAGTCCAAATTCAGATTTTAATATCCCATTGACCCTTTGCCTCGTCCTGATTTTGGTTTACACTTTGGTTAGATAATCCTGTAATGGTTTGACTGTTTTTTGATTTTTATTGTTCTTCATTTTTGGTATGCCGGGGGTTTATATGGCTACTTTATGCCGCAAATTTTGTGCCGTTTTTGTGCTGTGGCAGAAAGAATTTACGAGTGAATTTTGAGATAGCTGCTTGTTTGCTTAGATTGTATATCTTACTCTCAACTCTGAAGATTTGACCCCACCACGACGGAATCAGAGATTACCGCCGAACAATATTTTTTTTAGTTTTGGAAGACTACGGGCAACTGGGGTTTATACGGCATAATAATGCGGCAAATTTTGTGCCATTTTGGGTTGTGGCAGAGAAATTTGCGCCATTTTTTTGGGAGAGATAAAAATATTTTTTATTTACTACTGGGGGGGGGGATTGTTATGATCTCTGTGGTGATGGCATAGTAAATAAGTTGTTCTTTACTATGCAGATCAAATTTTAAGAACATCTCTTTCTTGTGGCCAATAACAGCTTCTGTTGTGATTGCCAGGCTGGTGGCTATATCTTCGTTACTAAAACCCCGGCAGAGCATTTCCAGTATCTGTTTTTTTCTTTTAGTAATGGGAGGTTGCGGTTTTTGTTTTTGCAGTTTATCAAAAAGTGCCTTGCCGGCTATGGCGGAATAGTAATACCCGCTATTATGTATAGAATATAATGCCTCAATTATCAAAAATCCATGGCTGCGGGCAAGGTAGCCATTAGTGCCGGCACGTATCATTTTGCTGATATTGTCCTTATCGCAGTAAACCGACAGTGAAAGCACTTTGATGCGGGGAAACAGTTTTTTCAGTTTTATCAATATTTCCTCACCGTTCATCAGGTACATGGCATTGTCGAGGACAACAATATGGGGCAACTGGAGTGAGCGGCTTAGCTGCTGAAAAAAATCCTGCCCGGAACGGGCTTCTATTATTATGTTGAATTCTGTATGGCCTGCCAATATTGATTTTAATCCCAAGCTCGCCAGGTTATCATGGACCACTATGGCAATAAGTACCTTATTGGTGTTTTGCATAGGGTTATAGCGGTTTTCATTTCATTACCAGCACAATATAACAGGTTCTTTTTCAAATGCATAGCAATAAAAACAAAACGGCAGTTTATTTTATAAAACACCCCCTTTTTGGGGGGTGTTTGGCAAAATACCGCTATAAAAAGAGAAACCACCTTTATAGTTTTGGCCTCAGAAGATCGCGATTCTCTGTCACAATTTTTTTTAAATTAAAAAAAACGAAAATTATGAAACATTCAAACATTTTCAGCGCAAGGCCAGGATGGCTCTTGTTATTACTTTGCCTTTTTGCAACAAACCATATACATGCCCAGTGGGTGCCCGCAAGCACTACAGCAGATTATCAATTAGTTACCTCTGTTCCCAGGGCTTATGGCTTGCCTATGCGCTGCGCAGCTATTGATTATAGCAATGTAAGCACTTGCAGCGGCTGCGCAAACCCGCAACAAGTATATGCACTTACTTATGGCTCCAGCAGCAACGGCAGCACATGGACTGCCAATCTTATTATAGCCGATGATGGCTTCTCGCCCGCCATTACCATTTCACCAAGCTCCTGGACTTATGACGGTGGGCCTATTGGAGTTGTTATTGGTAATGATGCGAATACCTCTAATACCGACCTCTTAGTGGGCGTAGTATATGCAAATGGTGGAAATATTCATTTAGTTGTTTACAGTGTTAGCAATATAGGCACAGGCAGTGCTCTTTCTATTTCGACGTATTCTTCAAATACTATAATTTCGGGGAGCTATTACGGAACCTGTATGGACATTGTACCTGAATATAACAACCCATTTGTAAGTACAAGCAGCAGCACCAGTTTGCCCTATTGCAGCAAGGCGATGATAGCTTATTCTGATGCTACACGTTTACATGTATTGCAGGAAGACCTGAATACTTATGTCTCTTCACCAACCATAAACACAATATCAACCGGCACATCGGGTGGCATGATGATGGATATATCGGGTGTGCAGGTATATAATGGGGCATCGGTTGAAAATCATGCGCTATTCCCTTTCTTTAATATTACTGGTCCTAATGCCCTGAGCTTATATGATTGGGACTATAACACAAATACGGTAAGCGGGCCTACTTTTATTGCAAACGCACCGGGCTGCAAGAGAACGGCCATAGATGCTATAAAAGATGTAAATATTTACGGCACAGGGCTGGCGGACTGGATGGTGGCTTACATGGCCAACAGCGGGAGCTATGAACAGGTATTTGAATATAACAATATAAGCGGCGGCCAGAATGTAACGGCTGCAGGTGGTTTTAATTTGTCGGGCTACGATAATATATATCCCGATATTGCCATAGCGCCGGGCAGCATCAGCATCAGCCAGCCTAACTATTATACAATAGGCTATGTTACTGCTTATGCCTCCCTTGGCTCGGACATAGCGGCCCAGGAGGTGGACATGACAGGGACTGTAAGCAATTCGATTAATTACGAGATCCCCATGACCATTAATACAAATGATGATGATGTGGTAATGGCCACTTCCTGCAATACCAATGGATGTTCTACCGGCAACCAGCCTTATTTATATACTTTTTGGTCTAATTATAACGGAACAACTGATGATATTTATGTAAAAAGCAGTGGGGACCCATTGGCCTTCAAGGCCACGGCCGTGCCTAAAACACTGAATAATAAGGATTGGCTGTTGGGGCCAAACCCTGCCACCAATTACTTCACGCTGAGCGCACCAATGAGCTATGATCTTAACAGCGCAAACAACTATAAGATAACAGATATACTGGGGCGACTTATGGCCACATCTGGCATCAACAGCAGCAGCCAGCAGATAAATATAAGTGGGCTGCAAGATGGCTTGTACCTGCTGCACATTTATGAAGCGGGCAATGAAGTGAAAACGATGAAGTTTGTGAAAGAATAAGTCCGACCTTGATTCGCTTGATTCAAGGATTACCATGACTTGTGCATTTGTAAAGCACTATTCTGTAAATTCCAAAATCCTGTGAATTCCGATTCAGACAATTATCCTGTGGCAGCCAAAACTGCCACAGGATAATTTAAAATATATTGCTTATATTTATAAAATATAAAGGATAGCTGATGAAACAATACACATCCATCCGGCAAATTTGCTATTTTCTTTTTATGCTCTTCCTCCTCGCTTTTGGAGAGGCCAGGAGAGGTCTTTATGCCCAATTACCTGTTTGCAGCGGGCCGGGCAGCGGAATTATATATTTTACTAAAGTTAATGGGGATACTATTTTCAATTATGACCCTTCACAGCCTGCTTCGGCCACTAATCCATCTGTAAATACCATTCATTTGCCGGCAGGTGCAAGCCTACAGGCCCAATTAGCCGTAAGCGAGAACCTGAACGCAGCAAGCCCTTCGCCCACTTTTTATACTATAATGCATAATAGCACTAATAACCAGAACTATTATTACTATTACGATGGCGCTAATTGGGTAAATACGGGGCATACCGCAGGGCCTTCTTTTGTAAGTGGCCACTATTTCAGCCTTGGCGCCGGTGGAGGCTATATTTATAGCTCAAATTCATGGTTGGACGATGATACCGTATGGAAATATGATGGCAGCGGCAATGCAAGTATCTTATTTTCTGATATATTAGACGGTAATGCCTTAATAGGAGATATAGCTGTGGACTGTGAGGGCAATTTTTATCAATTGTCACAAGAAGGCGCTTATTTTGATGAATACGATCCGGGTGGCAATTTAATTAATTCCTGGGGCCTTACGCTTGGCCCATCATCAGGAAGTGATGGGCCCGGTGGCTTAGCCATTATCGGCGACAGTGTATATATAGCGCAAACCCGTAATTTTTATTCAGCTTATATAAGCGGAGGCAACCTTGTCATTTCCGCTAATATATATAATACTTCTATTTCAACCGAACCGATCGCTAATTTCGGCACATGCCCCCAGGCCATAGTAGTGGCACATACCAGCCCCGATACGGTATTTCATTGCCCCGGCGCAGCCGCAGATACCCTGTATGGCAGCGGGCAGGGCACACTGACCTGGAGCGTGCTGAATGGGCCTGCCACTCTAAACGGCAACGGAGATACTATAACCGTAAGCACTACGGGCAATGCCGCTGTGGTGTTAAGCAGCAGCTATACGGATTGCCCCATACATGCAGACACTGTAACAATATTAAGTCTGCAGGCCCATGCAGGCTCTGCAAATAGTGCGGTATGCGCAGGCGACAGCCTGCACCTGCAGGCAAACGGGCAGCCCGGCACGGCTTATAGCTGGCATGGCCCTGCTAATTATACTTCTATAGCGCAGGATACCTTTAGGGCCAATATGGCGCTTAATGACAGCGGCTATTACGTGGTAACCGAGAACTATGATAATTGCAATAGCACAGATTCTGTGCATGTTGCAGTGCAGGCGCTCCCCGCAGCACCCGTAGCAAGCAGTAATAGCCCGGTGTGTGTGGGAGACAGTTTGAAACTGAATGCCACACTTACTGCAACGGCCCAAAGCTGGCAATGGGCAGGCCCCAATACCTTTAGTAGTGCCTTGCAAAATACCTTCAGAGCAGCCACAGTGTTTGCAGATTCAGGTAATTATACGGTTACCGCTACAATAGGTGTATGCAAAGCAAGCGATACCATCCATGTGCTGATAAAACCTGTGCCCGGCCTGCCTATAGCAACGAGTAATGGGCCCATATGTTTAGATAGTAATTTGGAATTGGGAATCGGGAATTTGCAGGTGGGGGTGAACTACCAATGGACAGGGCCATTTACATATACTGCCGGCATTGCAAACCCTGTAAGGACGAATGTTATTTTAAGCGACTCGGGAAAATATATTGTTAAGGCCATTCTGAATGGCTGCCCTTCTGCCGCAGATACTATTGATGTTATTATCAATGCACCGCTCATACCTACAGTAAGCATCACATCGCCAAGTATTATTGCAGGGCACACCGATACTTTTACGGCGCATGTCGTTAATTGCAGCAATCCCCTTTATCAGTGGTATATCAACGGCGGCGCCATACCCGGCGCCACAGGCAATCCTTTTCCTGCCACTTTATTTAATGGCAATACAATATCGGTAAGTGTGCATTGCAGCGGCTGTGTAAGCCCGGATAGTGTGGGGAGCAATGTGCTGACAACAGGGATACCCCCCAGCCCCCTAAAGGGGGAGTTCTCAGTGTGGCCTAATCCCTTTAATGATGAACTCACAATTGAGATTGTTGGTCAGGCGACCAATCCCGCCGTTGGTGGGAGCTTTGGTTTGAAGATTTTTGATATTGTGGGGAGAGAGGTTTATAGTGATATGGTGAGTGAAAATAAAATAACCATTTCTACGAAAGATCTTTCTGCGGGTACTTATATTTTACGTCTTAGCGGTAGTGATGGCACTGTGATGATAAGGAAGATCATCAAATAAGCCAGCCTAATTTTTTTTGCGTAAATAGCTAATCCCTAATGCCAGGTAAATTATACCAGCGCTTTCTGTAAATGGTTCTGCTCCAGGAAACGCTCCCAGTCTTTTAATTGCTGTCCCTTTAACACACGCGGAAATTTATTCATAGCTCCTTCTTTGCCTTTGGAGCGCAGGTAATCGTAAAAAATACTATTGGGCAGTATTTCCACAAAAATATCCTTCAATGCCGATGTGCGTTCCACGGCATAGTCATCATTCAGCTTGCAAAGTGTCTCATCCAGTATATCCCTCACTGCGTCTGCGCCAACATTACAATCGTCGCAACCTATATACCAGCGGTGCGCAAAAAGGTTTTGATACTTAAAGCCTGCCACAGTAAATTCACGTATGGTAACTCCCAGTTTTTTAGAAAGTGTATCTATTGCCTTGTTCATATTGTCGATAGACATGTGCTCTCCGCAAAGGCTTAAAAACTGTTTAGTACGACCAACTATCGCTATCTCATGTTCTGCCGCGTTCGTAAAGCGCACCACATCACCAATAATATAACGCCATACACCCGAACAGGTACTTATCATCACCGCATACTCCACATCTTCTTTTACCTCATGTACCAGGTAAGTGTCAGGATCGGATTTGGGATTTCCCTCTTCATCAAAAAACTCGCTCGTGAAGGGCACAAATTCGTAAAATATCCCGGCGTTCAGTACCAACTTAATGCCGCCGTCCGGCCTCGCCTGGAAACCAAATGAGCCTTCGGAAGCCATATAGGTCTCAATATAAGTAACCCTATCGCCCAATAGTTTTTTAAAACTTTCCCTGTATGGTTCTATCGATACACCGCCGTGAATATAAATGCCGAGGTCGGGCCATATATCATGTATGCTCTTAAGATTATAGGTGTCGATGATCCTTTCCAAAACTATCTGTACCCAGGCAGGGACACCACAAATCATACTTACATCCCACTGCGGCGCATTTTCAACTATCAGCTTAATACGCTCTTCCCAATTAGGCTTACGGGATATTTTCTGACCAGGTTTGTAACGCAGGGATGAAATCCATTTAGGCATGTTTTTGGCGCTTATGCCACTCATATCCCCCTCATAATAGTCCCCTTTCTCGAACAAAGAAGTTGAACCGCCCAACATTAAAATACCTTTTTCAAAAACCGAGGGCGATAATTTGAAATTGGCCATGCTGTATAATTGCTTGAAACCAACATTTTTTATGGACCGTATCATGTCCTGGGTAACGGGTATATGCTTGCTGGCAGCTTCTGAGGTGCCGGAACTAAGCGCGAAATACTTCACCTTCCCGGGCCATGTAACATTCTCCTCGCCTTTCTGGCAACGATACCACCATTGCTTGTACATTTCGTTGTAAGTATGTACCGGCACTTTCTTGCGAAAAGCATTAACGAAATCCACCTCCTGGCTCATAATCTTGCTAAAGCCGTAGTGTTTGCCGAAAGAAGTATATTGTCCACGTTCCAGTAACTGGCGCAGTGCATGTCTTTGGTATGTCTGCGGAGGTGCTACCCTGAGTTTAAATTGTTTCCGGAGTTGTAATGAACGAGCTATGAGATTACCCAATAATGCCATGGGGAAATTGCAATAGATTAATAATCAATGATCTTCTAAAAGCCTTTTGTACTACCAAATAAGAAAGACCTATTTTAATACAAAAATCAATACTTTATGATGCAAACCTAATTAAAATCTGTATTTCAAATTGTTAAAAATCGCCTCTTCAAAGTTTATATTATTCATATTATTATCTATAAATTAGTTTTCGCTTTGTATCAGCATGAAATAATAATTTTAGGTGGCAATCTATTACCTTTGCGCGCACAATAAATGCCTGTACAAATACAAATAATAAACCATTCGCCACATGCCTTGCCGGCCTACCAAACCGGCGGCTCATCGGGGATGGACCTGAGGGCCTGGCTGCCTGAACCCATCGCCTTGCAGCCCATGGAACGAAAATTGATACCTACAGGACTATACATTGCATTGCCGGAAGCTTATGAAGCGCAAATACGTCCACGCAGCGGGCTGGCAATAAAGAGGGGGCTTAGCATGGTCAATACACCCGGCACGATAGACAGTGATTACCGGGGCGAGATCATGGTTGCGATGATAAACCTATCGAATGAAGTACAAATAATAAACGACGGCGAACGCATAGCCCAGATGATCATTGCAAAATATGAGAAAGCTGAATGGGAACAGGTTAATGAATTAGATGTAACGACACGTGGTGAAGGTGGATTTGGCCACTCCGGCTTACATTGATAAATGATTTTGACTAAAAAGTAATAAAGACATTTATGAATATTATTATTCCTATGGCGGGTATGGGCAAACGAATGAGGCCGCATACACTTACTACAGCCAAACCATTGCTTCCGATCGCCGGTAAACCGATCGTGCAAAGATTGGTAGAAGATATCATTGCTACCTGCAACACAAATGTTGAAGAGATCGCCTTCATTATAGCTCCTAATTTCGGAAAAGAAGTTGAAGCACATCTTTGTAAGGTTGCAGAAACTTTAGGCGCCAAAGGAAAAATCTGTTACCAGGACACCCCATTAGGCACGGGCCATGCCATTTTGTGTGCTGCTGAGAGCCTGAAAGGAAATGTATTCATTGCTTTTGCCGATACTTTGTTCAAAGCGACCTTTAGTATAGACACTAATAAAGATGCCATCATATGGACACAGAAAATTGAAGATCCAAGCGCTTTTGGGGTAGTAAGGCTGAATGCTGCGAATGAAATAACAGAATTTGTAGAAAAGCCCAAAGAATTTGTATCGGATCTCGCGATCATAGGCGTTTATTATTTTAAAGATGGTGAAAGGCTTAAAAAAGAACTGCAGAGGCTTATTGACAATGATATAAAACTGAAGGGTGAATACCAGATAACGGACGCGATGGAACACATGCTGAAAAATGGCGTGAAGTTCTATACAGACCAGGTGGACGAGTGGCTGGACTGCGGCAATAAAGACGCCACCATTTACACTAATCAACGCATCCTTGATATAAAAAAAGGTACTGAGGCCCTGGTATCTCCAACCGCAAAAATCGAAAATTCGCATATCATTCCACCCTGCTATATCGGGAAAAATGTAAGCATTAAAAATTCAGTGATCGGGCCCTATGTTTCGCTGGAAGAGGGTGTTGAAGTCGAGGATAGCCGCATTAGCAACAGTATTGTGCAAGCACAAACTGTTGTTAAGAATAGCCGGTTCGAAAATTCGATGTTAGGGAAAAACGTAACTTACATAGAGAAGCCAAAGGAATTGAGCCTTGGTGATTTTTCGACACAATTATGAAGTGCTTACACGGAAAAAAAATTATAGGTACATCATTATTCATGGTGCTGATCATTATTTCTGCCGCAGGGCAGGAAAACGAAGCATATTCTATGACCGCCAATGATGCTGTAGCAGATGGCATTTACTACGATGCTGTAAAGGCTAATATCCTGGGCGATAGTAAAATGGCCGACAGCTTATTCCTTGCATTTGCAAAAGCCAAACCGGATGTTGCCGCTACCTACTACGAACTATCTAAATTGAATATCAAACAAAATAAAGAAGAAGCCGCCACTGACTATATAAAAAAAGCAATAAAACTGGATGGCGGTAACAAGTGGTATAAAATGCAATACGCAGAGATATTAGCCGCACGCAATGAATATGAAAAGGCCGCCGACATTTATGAAAGCATAGCAAATGAGGAAGAAAACAATGCGGACTATTTATTTAAAGCTGCTTCCTATTATAAATTAGCGGGAGAAAATAAAAAGGCCCTTGCCCTATTGGATAAATTAATGTTGCGGGAAGGCCCCGATGAAGATATACTGATACAGAAACAGCAGATATACCTAAAAATGAATGACCTTGACAAAGCAGCCGGGGTGATAGAACAGTTAATTGCACAAAACCCTAAAGACCCTAAATATTACGCATGGCTGGGTGAGATGTATGATAATAATAAACAAAACAAAAAGGCTGAAGAACTTTTTAAGAAAGCTGAACAATTGTTTCCCGATGAAGCAGCGATACAGTTAAGCCTTGCAGAACATTATAAAAAACAAAACGATACTGTTAAATACAAGGAGTATGTTAGAAAGGCTATAATGAACAGAGACCTCGATGTTGAAACACAAATACAACTCATGGTCCCATATCTGCAAGATATAAGCAATGATTCCATAAGGCGTGTGGAGGGGATCGACCTTGCAAAACAGTTGTATGAACAACATAGCAATAATGCCATAGTAATAGCGGTATACGGTGAAGCTCTTGGCTTGACCGGGCAACATGATAGTGCTATGATAGAATACAAAAGATCGCTTGCTATTGACCAATCACGTTTTGCGGTATGGGAAAAATTGTTTGAAGGCTACTCTGACAAAAAGGAAGCGGATTCGCTGGTAAAATATACAGAAAAGGCAATGCGCTTATTCCCCAACCAGGCATTGGTATATTTTTACAATGGCATCGGGCAAATGAACCTGAAAAACTACCCGGCCGCCGTGAAAGCAATTGATCGTGCTATTGACAACGAACCCGAAGATGAGCGCCAGATCCTTGCCAATATGTATTCAACACTCGGCGATATCTATAACACCACAAAACAATTTGCTCTATCCGACAGTTGCTTCACTAAGTCAATCAGCCTGTTTCCTAACGACCCCTTTGTGCTAAATAATTTTAGTTATTTTTTGTCGGAAAGGGGTGAAAAGCTGGATGATGCGGAAAGAATGTCTAAACGCTCTCTTGAGTTAAGGCAGGAAGTTTCGTTTCTTGATACCTATGGCTGGATATTATACAAAAAAGGCCAGTACGAAAAGGCCAGGGAATATATACAGAAAGCCATAGACCATAATCCCATAAATGCAGATGGGGCGCTATATGAACACCTCGGGGATGTGTATTACAAACTGAACGATATTGACAAAGCTGTAGAATCCTGGAAAACAGCGAAAGAAAGGGGTTACACTGACTCCACTATTGACAAAAAAATACAGGAAAGAAAGCTATATGAATAAGTCTGTTGCCTTTGTCCTTTTATCTTTTGTTTTTTTGTCGGGGTTTACAAGTTGTAAACTATTAAAACATCCTGCCGGCAAACAAGCAGATATAGACTCTATAAGTATTTCTCATGCTTTTATCGGCCCTGTATATGATAAGCCTGACGTTGCTACAAAAAAAGATAGTGTCCTGGTACCTGTAATAAGTGTTGAAAAGAAGATGCTTATGGATAGCGTCTTATCCGTATGGCAGCATCCATATAATTACACTTCATTTACAGGCAAAGCCAGGATGCATTATGAAGAAAAGGATAATCAACAGGAGTTTACTGCGCATTTCCGCATAAAAAAAGATAGCCTCATCTGGATCAATATTACTGCACTGGGTGGTATGGTGCCTGTGGCCAGGGTCTTTATAACAGCTGATAGCATCAAAATAGTAAATCATTTAAGCAGGGAGGCTATACTAATGCCTATCAGCCAGGCAGTTCATTTATTGCCGGTACCCGCAGATTTTTCTGTTTTACAGAATTTCATCCTGGGACAGGCTTTGAGAAACTCAGGAACAGTAACAAACGCAGGTAATACCGGCGACAGTATATCTATTCAAACGGAAGATATTAACTATATCCAGGGACTTACTTATAACAAATCAGATAGTACGTTACGTAGCGAACAAATGCACACGCATCTTGCCAGTGGCTTGCAAAGCATGTTTGAATACAAAAAATACCTGTTGATCCGGAGTAACAAATTTTCCTTCGTAAGGTCCGTGTATATACAAAATGCGGGTGCGGCCTATAAGCTTGAAATGGATTTTACAAGTGCTGATTTTGACCAGGAACTGGACTATCCTTTTTCAATTCCCGGGAATTATACTATCAATCCGGGTAAATAAGAATTATTTTATAAAATGATAATATTCTAAATATTATCCTAAAATAAACTCATTATCTGATTAATTAGTTTTTTACTTGCCCAGTTCTGCTATTTTTGTTGCTGTATTAAAAAAACAAATTCCTGATGAAGGTAGTCATCTTTGCCGGCGGCCGCGGCACACGAATATCCGAAGAATCATCCCTGAGGCCAAAACCCATGATCGAGATAGGAGGGAAACCCATATTGTGGCACATTATGAAAATATATGCCGCTTACGGGCATACCGAATTTATTATTTGCCTTGGCTATAAGGGCTGGGTGATAAAGGAATATTTTGCTAACTATTTTCTGCACAATGCAGATATAACTGTTGACCTGTCAAGCAACTCACTGCAAGTGCATAATAATTATGCAGAACCTTTTAAAGTATCGTTGATCGATACCGGGCTTGATACTATGACAGCGGGCCGACTGAAACGTGTTTTGCCTTATGTAGGCAATGAGCCATTCCTGCTAACTTATGGCGATGGTGTTTGCGATGTGAACATTAATGAACTGGTAGATTTCCATAAGAAAAGCGGTAAAATATGCACCATGACAGCCATCCAGGCTACCAGCCGTTTTGGAGTTATAAAAATGGAGGATAGCGGTGTTATCGATAGTTTTGAAGAAAAACCTGCAGATTCCGGCACATGGATAAACGGAGGCTTTTTTGTAATAGAGCCCGGCATTGCAAAATACTTGCCTGCCGATGCAGACGATATAATGTGGGAACGCAAACCAATGGACGACCTGGCGCATGATAAACAGATAACCGCTTTCAGGCACCACAATTTCTGGAAGTGCATGGATACTTTAAGGGATAAAGAGGAATTAGAATCACTGTGGCAAACTGAACCTTTATGGAAAAAGTGGTAAATGCGGCTTACCTGCATTCGGTATTTAATGGCAAGCGCGTTTTTGTTACCGGGCATACCGGTTTTAAAGGCTCGTGGTTAATACAAATTTTGCAGTGGTTGGGTGCAGATGTGAAAGGTTTTGCCTTAGCACCCGAAAAAGATATAGACCTTTATAACCAGGTAGAAGGGGACAAACTTTGTTTTGAGTCTGTATTTGCAGATATGCAGGACCTTAATGCATTGCATGGTGAGATCATTCGTTTTGAGCCTCATTTTATTTTCCACATGGCTGCCCAGGCTTTGGTGCGCCGTAGTTATGATATTCCCGCTGAGACATTTATGGTTAATACGCAATGCACTGCCCACGTGCTTGATGCCTTACGGGGTATGAAGCATCCTTGTGTTGCTGTAATGATCACCACAGACAAAGTATATGAAAACCCGGAAAGAGGCACACCCTTTACCGAAGATGACAAACTGGGAGGTTATGACCCCTACTCTGCCAGCAAAGCCGCAGCAGAAATAGTTATAGAATCTTATCGCAGGTCTTTCTTTAATCCTGCCAGTTATTCAAAACATGAAAAAGCAATAGCGTCCGTAAGGGCTGGGAATGTTATTGGCGGTGGCGATTATTCCGATGATCGTATTGTGCCCGATATTTTCAGGTCTTTGGAGTTCAATGAACCTGCGGGTTTACGCAATCCGAAATCTATACGCCCCTGGCAGCACGTATTGGAACCTCTTGGCGCTTATTTATTACTTGCAGCGAAGATGAGTGAAGACCCTGTAAAATATAGTACTGCATTCAATTTCGGGCCCCGGCCTGATGATATGCTGACCGTTGAAGACCTGACCAAGATATTCCTGGAAAGTTTTAAAGGCGGCAGCTACCAGAATTTGTCTGTAGAAGGTGCCGTGCATGAGGCCAAATTATTGCTGCTTGATAGCAGCAAAGCAAAAAAACTTTTAGCCTGGGAACCAATACTGGATGCCAAGACAGCTATACAATGGACGGCCGATTGGTATGCAAACAAGACTCACAGTGCGAATGAAAAATGCATGACGCAGATTGAAAATTATTTTGGTAAGATAAAGGGATGAAAGAAATCCAAGCCATATCACTAGAAGGTGCCTACCTGCTTACCTTACCTTCCTCGCAAGATGCAAGGGGCACTTTTATCAAAACCTTTCATGACACTAGCCTTCAACAAGCCGGTATCAATTTTACACTAAAAGAAAGCTATTTTTCTTCTTCCAAAAAAGATGTGATAAGAGGCATGCATTTTCAATTGCCGCCTCACCAGCATTCTAAAATTGTTTTTTGTCCTTATGGCGCGATTTTGGATGTAATCGTTGACCTGCGTAAAGGTTCCTCAACTTATGGACAGCATTTTGCGCATGAACTATCAGAACAAAATCATAAAGCATATTATATCCCCGAAGGCTTTGCACATGGTCTTAAATCTTTAACAGAAGGGGCCGTCACTTATTACCTCGTATCATCCGAATACAGCAAAGACCATGATACCGGCATTTTATATAGCAGTATCGGATTCGATTGGGGAGTGGATAAACCCATAGTTTCGGAGAGAGATTTATCGTTTGTGAGTTTGGGGGATTTTGAGAGCCCGTTTGTTATTTAAGATTGCCCCAAATGCTAACATATCCTGACTTTTTAAAACCAACTGACATAGAAGTTTTCTCTCTGGAAAACACAACTATTGCAATCCCTAAATGCATCATTGCTTTTGAAAAATGGAGTGGTAGTCCTATAAAAAATACTTTTGGTGGGAAACCTGTAGTCTGTGTAAATAACCAACCCATGTTTGCGGAACTTGCAATCATGACATATTTTATTTCAGAAGGTTGGGATAGCAGATGGATTGAAACTTATGGTAAAAGCAATAAAGAACCTATTTACCTTTCTAATTGGAAGGACGACAAATATAAAAACCAGGAGCATACACCAATACGCAATGAGCGAATTTTGAAATTGCTCAATGGCATTGCCATTCATAATGATAATTCTTTTTCAGGATGTTGGGATGTATTGGCCTGGCATAATGAAAACATCATTTTTGCAGAATCAAAGCGAACAAAAAAAGATAAAATCAGGCAAACGCAGGTAAATTGGCTTAATGCAGGCTTAAAATCAGGCTTAAATTCTAATAACTTTCTTGTTATACAGTGGGATTTGGAATAACATATCAAATTCTTTGCATAGAGCCCTTTAAAAAGATACCCACAAAAATCTCTACGCCTCAAACGCAACACCATCAACTATTTCAGGCATTTTAAGCTCTTAAAATGTGCATATCCCTGTTTGCACTCAATCATTTTTGCAATTAACTTTGTTCAAAAATTGGAAGTCATCGCATGCCATAGCTTTAGCGATGACAGGATTTAAAACCGTAAAACAATGAAAACACTTTATCAAAACAATATTGCAAATCATATATCACAAATCAAAAATAAATGAATCTTCCTTAGGAATTTAGGCATCAAATCTAAAAAAGTCTTCCTTGAGGATTCGGGCTTCAAAAAGAGAAAAAGGTAAGGGCCAAGCATTATTCTAAGAAAATATAATACAGGCCACTCCTATTGAGTTCATCTATTTTGTAGTACAATTTGCTATCAATAGCACGTCCTTCCGGGACCTTTATTTGTTATACCAATTAAACATTAGAAATGGCCCGAAAATTCCGTAGGAATGCACTGTTTATAGCAATCAGAACGAATTGGGTTGAGCTCCTTAGGAGCGTCCTGTTATTGCAACAATGATCTGTTTTATATTTCTAAATCGTATTGTATATGTCCCAATAATGTTATCGTGAATAAATTCCGTAGGAATGACCTGTTTATAGATTGAGATATACTTTTTGCCTTAGCTCTATAGGAGCGACCTGATATGCCAAATACTTATTTATTAGCCTTTTGGCTGGACAATTGCATTACATATATTCTTTAAAATCCTCTAACGGTTCATCAAAATCGGGAGAAATAGTAAAAAAACCTTTTGCGCAACCGAATTTTCGCTCTTTGATTTTTTTCTCTGATTTTATTTTTTGTTGAAGAAAGGCAACAAAATCCGACACCTCATTTTTAAGAGCATCAGGCAGAGCAGCTATACTGGAATATAATTGGGTATTATCCATTGCAATGCAAAATCAAGAAAAATACCCAAATGAAGTATCAATTTCATTCCCTCCCCAATAAAACCTAATTTCACACTCTCAATTTCTGGCAATATGAAAATGGACAATATTTTAAGCAAACTGGGCATAAATAAAGTAAATGAAGGTGCTTCTACAGGTACCAAATGGATAAAAGCCGGTGGAGACCCGATAAAATCATTTTCCCCCGTGGACGGGAAAGAAATAGCCTGGGTAAAATCTGTGAACCGCAAAACTTATGATGCCGTTATTGCGAAAGCCGAGGAAGCCTTTGTAGAATGGCGCACCTGGCCTGCTCCAAAACGCGGAGAAGTGGTGCGACAGGTAGGCGAAGCGCTACGTAAGTTCAAAGAACCCTTGGGCAAACTGGTATCTTACGAAATGGGTAAAAGTTTACAGGAGGGATATGGAGAAGTGCAGGAGATGATAGATATATGTGACCTGGCAGTAGGTATGAGCAGGCAATTATATGGCCTGACCATGCATAGCGAAAGGCCTTTACATAGGATGTACGAACAATGGCACCCGCTTGGTGTTGTTGGTATCATCAGCGCATTTAATTTCCCTGTTGCTGTGTGGAGCTGGAACAGTATGATAGCATGGATATGCGGCAATACCTGCGTATGGAAACCATCAGAAAAAACACCTTTGTCTGCAATTGCCTGCCAGAATATAATATCGGAAGTGTTTAAAGCTAATAATGTACCCGAAGGCGTTTGTGGCCTTGTAGTTGGCGGCCGCGAAACCGGGGAATGGATGAGTAATGATACATGTGTTCCACTGGTATCAGCTACAGGTTCCACACGTATGGGCAAGGCATTGGCCAGCGCAGTTGCCAGCCGATTAGGAAAATCTTTATTGGAATTGGGAGGTAATAATGCAATTATAGTTACAGAACATGCTGACCTGAATATTGCTTTACGTGCCGCTGTGTTTGGGGCTGTGGGTACCGCAGGACAACGTTGCACTACCACACGTCGTCTCATCATTCATGAAAAGGTATATGATGCGATGAAAAAGAAACTTGTGGCTGCTTATAAACAATTAAGTATCGGTGATCCATTGGATCAGAAGAACCATGTGGGACCGCTTATAGATACTGATGCCGTAAACAATTACTTAGACACCATAAAAGAAATAAAAAAAGCAGGCGGCAAAGAAATAACTGCTCCCGGTGTATTGAAAGGCAAAAACTATGAAAGCGGCTGCTATGTAAAACCGTGCGTTTACGAAGCACAAAATGAATGGCCGATAGTGCAACATGAAACTTTTGCTCCCATTCTTTATATCATGAAATATAAAAAACTGGAAGAGGCAATTGCTATGCAAAACGGTGTTCCGCAGGGTTTGTCATCTTCTATAATGACCTTGAATATGCGTGAGGCCGAACAATACCTGTCTGCTATGGGCAGCGATTGCGGCATAGCCAATGTAAACATCGGCACAAGCGGTGCGGAAATCGGCGGGGCCTTTGGTGGTGAAAAAGAAACAGGCGGCGGACGCGAAAGCGGCTCTGATAGCTGGAAGGCCTATATGCGCAGGCAAACCAATACAATTAACTGGGGCGATACACTGCCATTGGCGCAAGGGATAAAGTTTAGTGTATAGTGGGAAGCCGTTGTTGGTCGTCTGATCAACAATGGTAGCATTTAACCCAACTAAGAAGAATAAATTGTTGCTAATAATATCAATGTAGCGAAAATTATACAAATCACTAAAGGCAACCAAAATGGCCTAGTTCTATATTTTGTATCCTTGCCAATATATTTTTTCCAGAAAAATCGATGTAGCACAAGTGCACCAAGGCCATTAAATCCAATCGTTAAACCGGACGTTGACTTAGTTTTTTCAGAAATTAATCCAATAGCCCAGATTGCGAAAATCGAATAGATAAATCCAAAAAAGAAAGTGAGCAAGGAGGCTTTCTTATTTTTCAATTTATTAAGATTAAGGGACAGCAGTATGCCACCAGTAACAACTCCAAACAGTATAGAAAAATACCAAATAACTCTTTCCGAGTAAAATAATGGAGCGTCAATATCTGTAACAATATTTTTCTTCCAATCAAAAGCCCAATTGTTCGTGTTCTCATTCACCTTTTTTTGTTCAATCTCAGAATTAATTTCTGCCAACTGAACATCGCTAAAAAAAACTCCGCGTTTTTTCAATTCATTAATTGCGGCATTAATTGCTTCGGGAGTATATCTTTTGGCATCAGTAATATATTTTTGCAAATCTTCTTCAGATTTGCCGCCCATTAATTTTTCGAGATCAATTTCCATATAGTCCCCAATATAGAAATAAAGCGTTTATTACACCAAACTAATATCAAAATCAACCAAGTCAACAAACTCACTTATCCGCCCGGTGATATCATCTTTTGATATTTCTTTCATGCGGATAGGCCCGAATTTTTCTACGCAAAAGGATGCTAAAGCAGAACCCACAATAATAGCTGTTTTCATATTGTTGAAAGAGATATCCCTGGTATGAGCAATATGGCCAATGAAACCACCGGCAAAAGTGTCGCCTGCGCCGGTTGGGTCGAAAACATCCTCGAGTGGCAAGGCAGGGGCAAAGAATATTTGTTTGTCATGAAATAAAAGGGCGCCATGTTCCCCCTTCTTGATAATAAGATATTTGGGGCCCATCTGTTGTATCTTAAGGGCAGCTTTAACTATCGAATATTCACCGCTTAGCTCACGGGCCTCACTATCATTTACCATCAGCACATCCACCATTGTCAGCACTTTTTTCAAGTCGTCCATGGCGCTTGCCATCCAATAGTTCATAGTGTCCATAACTATAAGCTTAGGCCGCTTTTTCAGCTGATTGATAACGCTTATCTGCACAGCAGGAGCCAGGTTACCAAGCATTAAAAATTCGCAGTCCTGGTAGCTATCCGGCAATTTGGGATCGAATTGAGCTAATACGTTAAGGTCCGTAACAAGAGTATCCCGGGTATTGAGGTCAGTATGGTAACGGCCACTCCAGAAAAAACTCTTACCATCGGGCACGACTTCCACACCTTCAAACTGCACACCTCGTGCTTCCAAGGCCGTTATTTCCTCTTTCGGGAAATCACCGCCTATTATGGAAACCTGCTTTATGGGTTTTGTGAAATTTGAGGCTGCCCAGGCAGCATATATAGCTGAACCGCCAATGATTTTGTCAACCTTTCCAAAAGGAGTTTCCAGTGCATCAAAGGCCATAGTGCCTACTACTATTAAAGACATATAATGTAAAAATTTGCGCAAATATAATGGATTCCAGATACTTGATGCTGGATATTAGATGACTAATATTTATGTTTGTGTTATGAGCTATAAAAAATTAGAGATATGGCAATTGGCGAGAGATGTAGTGAATGATATTCACCCTATGACACTTAAAATGCTGCCCGCACATGAAATGTATGAAGAAGGCCAACAAATAAGAAGGTCTTCGAAATCTGTGAAAAGCACTATTGTGGAGGGGTATGGAAGAAGATATTACAAACAGGAGTTCATAAGGTATCTTATATTTGCTTTGGGCAGTAATGATGAAACGATGGACCACCTGGAAACATTATATGAGACAGGTTCTTTAAAAGATGAGATTGTATTTACGAAGCTTAAAGATAAAATTGATTTATTAGGTAAGAAAATAAACAGTTTTCTTACAGCAGTTCAACAAAACCATCAAAGCGAAAGATGAAGAATCCGAATATAATATTCCGTATCCAGTATCAAATATCCAAAATCCAGTACCCAGAATGAAAGCCATGATATTTGCCGCCGGCCTTGGCACTCGCCTTAAACCCTTTACAGACCACCATCCTAAAGCTCTGGCAGAAGTCAACGGGCTAACGCTTTTAGAACATAATCTCAAATACCTGCAGCGTTTTGGTATTTATGAAGTAATTGTAAATGTTCACCATTTTGCCCAACAGATAGAAGATATACTATTTGAGAATTCAGAATTCGACAGCAATATCATTATATCAGATGAAAGAGATCTGCTATTAGATACGGGTGGAGGACTGAAAAAAGCCGCATGGTTCTTTGAAAATGAACAAAATTTCGTGGTGATGAATGTCGATGTGCTCACCAGCCTGGATCTTGCAAAAATGATACAGCACCAGGATGCAAATGATTCAGTGGGAACGCTTGCCGTGATGAAACGTGATTCATCCCGCCAGTTTTTATTTGATGAATATATGAATCTTTGCGGATGGGCAAACAACAAAACAAACGAACAAAAAATATCGCGGGAAGTAAGTTGGATGCAACCGCTCGCATTCAGTGGCATACAGGTATTAAATACATCTGTTTTTAGCGACTGCCCCTTCGAAGGTAAATTCTCAATTGTTGATTGGTACCTGCACCTTGCAAAAAAAAATGTCTTGAAAGGCTATGACCATACCGGCAACATATTTATAGATGTTGGCAAACCGGAGAGTTTGGAGAAAGCTGGTTACCTGTTTTAATTCAGCCCCATCTCCAATAACCTTTCTTTTACAAAAGTTCCAAGTTCGTTAACGTAGGCAGGAGAAAAATCGAATTTTATTCCTGCTGTGGAGTATAGCTCTTTCAATGTTTTTGTATAGCCAAGGCTCAATGCACTCATGTAATTGTCGAGTGCCTGTTCTTTATTGCTCCTGTATTGCCTCCACATTGCTATTGCCCCTAATTGAGCAATGCCATATTCTATATAATAGAACGGCACTTCATACAGGTGCAGCTGTTTCTGCCATAGGTGGGCACGGTATTCTTCAAAACCCGTCCAATCTGTTATGCCCGTTGAGAATTCCTTCAGAATCTCCATCCACGCTGTCTTTCTTTCCTCGTCGCTATGCCCAGGGTGAGTATATAACCAGTGCTGGTATTTATCTATAGTCGCTATCCAGGGCAACACGCTTATCACACGTTCCAGTTCCTCCAATTTGGCGCGATGCAGTTCTTTCTCATCATTGAAGAAAACATCCCAATGCTCCATAGAGAAAAGCTCCATGCTCATACTCGCCAATTCGGCAATTTCCATCGGGTATTCTTTGAACGCATTCAGCTTGAGTTTATGGGTAAGGAAGGAATGAACTGCATGACCACCTTCGTGCATCATAGTGATCACATCACCCATTGTCCCGGCAGCATTCATAAATATAAATGGCACCCCGGTTTCTGCAAGCGGACAGTTGTAACCGCCCGGAGCTTTGCCTTTGCGGCTTTCAAGGTCCAGTCGGTGCATATCCTGCATGGTATTCAGGCAGCCACTGAAATAAGGCCTGAGGTCATTAAATACTTCCATTGCTTTTTCAGACAGCTCTTTGCCTGTATGGAAAGGTTGCAGAGGTTTAGAACCTTCCGGCTCTGCGTCGCCATCCCATGGCCTCATTACCTCAAGCCCTAATCTTTGCTTGCGATAATTTACCAACATTGCCTGCAATGGTAAAATATATTCTTTAACAGCGGTATGAAATGCAAAACAGTCATCGGGAGTATAATCAAAACGCCCCAATTCCCTGAATTTATAATCCCTGTAATTTTCAAAACCGGCATTTGTTGCAACTTTTTGCCTCAACACCAGCAGTTTATTAAACAACTCATTGAGTTGTTCCTTGTCTGCCATGCGGCGAACAGCTACTTTATTAAACACAGACTCTCTCAACACCCTATCAGGCTGCTGTAAGAATTTGGCAGCTTGTTGTAAAGTATATTCTTTGCCATCCACCTCTATGCTCATCTTACTGCTCAACACACCATACTGTTGAGCCAGTATACTCATCTCCGCCTGCAATTGTACATTCTCTTCCCGATACAATTTTATCGCATTCTCAACGCTCCGCAAATAGGGGAAATATACAGACCTATCCAGCTCTACGGTATATGGACAAGCAATCAATTTTTTATTCAGCTCAAAACCATAAGGTTTCATTTTAGGCTCTATCTCTAAACAGAAATAAGTGAAGGCTTCCTCAAATTCCCTATTAGTCGTATCACAGGTCATGTTGATCTGCCGCCAACATGCATCTTCACTTATTACAGCTTCCAGCTCGCTTATATCCGCCAGCCATTTTTCCAACACTGTTTTATTATTTATTTCTCTTTGCAGTAATTCCTCAAAATAGGGCTGTAAAGCATCCCATGTACTCACTTTAAAATCTTCTGGTAAAAACTGCCTCTTTACTTTTTCTAATGGAGCAAAAGCCTTATTCATAATATTGTTTTTAATGTTTTTGTCTTAAGTATTTTTTTAAAAAAATCTCAGGCTCCATCACTTCGAGGTCGGAGAAATAAAAATCATTTGTGTCACTGGTTATAATACAATTACATTTTGCATTGAGTGCGGAATAATATTCAAGCCCGTCCTCAAGATCATTTACTTTTTTATTTTTTATAGCTAATGCAGCTTCTTTTTTTCCGCAATCGGTTATATCAATATGTTCTAACAGGAGATCAATTTTGTTTTTAGCAGGTAATCTGCCATACTTCTTTTCAGCAAAATACCACGCTATTGCCAGGCAAATGGCAGATGTAGTTAAAGTAAATCCTTTTTGTTCTGTTAAACTTAAAATACGTGCTGAATAAGGGAAAACAGGATATTCTTTGTTTAGTACAGATACCAAAACATTAGCGTCAAGAAATAATTTCATTTTTTACTATTGAAATATTCGTCTTTCATAGTTTTACGCTTCTTGGCTTTAGTCTGGTATTCAACTTCGCCTTCTGATACTTGCATCACCCAATCCGCAATGGGCATATCTTCTATATCCCTGTAATTGCCGGCTACCACTTTTCTTAGCAATACTTCCGTAAGCCTGCTTAGGCTAATGCCTTGCTGGTAAGCGTATTCTTTGGCCGTTTCTATTATTTGTGCGTCAAAACTTAGTGTTATCTTGGCGTCCATATTTTTCATTTTATACGACAAAAATAATATTTCTATACGTATATTCAAAAATTTTTAACAATTTTCTTATTTCTCGGCTAAAAAGTAAGGTATTTCAGACCAGTTCTTTAATAACTGCAAACCCAATTCCGTACCAACCGACTCGGGATGAAACTGAACGCCCAAACAGGGATATTTTTCATGGGCGAGAGCCATAATAATTCCATCATCCGAATGAGCTATTGCCCGCAAGCCAGTACCTGCAAATTCATCAACAGCAAGAGAATGGTAACGCATAGCTGTAAACGGAGAGGAGATATTGTTGAATATTTTATGACCATTATGAGTTACCTGGCTGGTTTTGCCATGCATAGGATAGGAAGTGTGTATCAGTTTCGCGCGGAAATACATACCTAGTGCCTGGTGGCCCAGGCATACGCCAAGAATAGGAATGCTGCTGTGAAAATGATTTATCGCATCCATACAAATGCCTGCCTGCAAAGGTGTTTCGGGACCCGGAGAAATAATTAAACGAGAGGGTTTAATATCTATTAGCTGTTGAAGGCTTAATTCATCATTACGATACACAACGCATTCATTGCCTGTTTGCAAAAGGTAATGGTGCAATATATAAGTGAAGGAATCGTAATTGTCAAGAAGCACCCACATGTTTTGGCACCGGTTGGTTTACATGCTGAAAAAATTGTTCCAATTCGCTAAGAATATTTTTCACAAATGGTATCAGTCTTCCTAAACGTTCAAACACCCACGGAGCAATAGGTGCAAAGAAATGATAGGTTTTTGAATCAGCAATTGACTGAACAGAAACGATATGTGCTTGCGTACTTATCCATAGCAGGATACTCCATACAAAAGCGCCTAATACAGCATATAATACCCCACCGACAATTTTATTTACAGTGCCCAGCAATACCGCTTCAAGGGCCGTTTGTATAGCTTTGGCAATGAGCCTGACAAGCAATACCACCACTATGAATAAGACAACATAACTTACTATCTGGGCCGAGCCTGAAGTAATGATGCCCTTATCATATAAAAAAACAGCAAGAGTATGAGATAATTTTAATGCACAGATAACACCTAAAACAATGGCCAGCACTGAAAATGCAGCTAATATAACGCCCTTCATATAGCCACGTATAAAAGATGCGATTACGATCAGGATACCAATTATATCAAGTATCATGAATTATGCACCTTGAGAAAGCAATTGTTTCACAGCTTCAGATATGGCTTTTCCATCGGCCTTGCCTGCCAGTTGTTTGGTAGCTGCGCCCATTACCTTGCCCATATCAGCAGGCGTTTTTGCACCAACTTGTTCCATTATCTTCTGCAATTCTGCTTTCAATTCATCGGCAGACATTTGTTTAGGCAGAAAACGCTCAATTATTTGCAACTCTTCTCTCTCTTTGGCCGCCAGGTCTTCCCGGTTTTGTTTTTCAAATATATCCAAAGAATCGCGGCGTTGTTTGGCGAGTTTTTGCAGCATTTTAGCTTCATCGGCTTCGCTTATCGTACCTGTTGCGCCTTCAGCGGTCTTTTCTATTATAATAGCTGCTTTAATGGCCCGTAAAGTACGCAAAGCAGCGTCGTTCTTCGAGCGCATGGCATCCTTCAATTCGTCCATTACTTTTTGTTCGAGAGACATATAAATTCAATATTAAAAAGTCAAAAGAATTAAATTTCAAATCCTAATTTACAATCTTAAATCATAAATCGAAAAACTGCAAATTATTTAGCTTCTTCAGCGGTATTGGCCTTTTTGAGGAAATTTTTCGCGAATTCTTTTATTTCCTTTGACAACTCGGCGTTTTTAGTAGCACGCAGATAGGTATCTGCCATGCCGAAGAAAGTCTGGTAAAAAAAATCATTCATTTCATCTACCATCATTTTTGCTGTCCATAAATCGATGCGTAAAGCCGATTTTTCTTCGCCATCCCAAAGGCCCAGCAAAAGTGCCTTTGCTTTTTGCATGCCTTCCACACCGCCGTCCGGGGCATTCCACTCGATCATTTCCGGCATTTTGTCTTCGGCCAGTTGTACTTGTATGTTAATGTTTGATCTCATTGAATTAAAAATTTGATGTGCAATATCGTTTGTTTTCTTTTAATGTCAATTTGTTTGAGGCTGCCACTTATTTAATTGCTTTATGCAGGCAGCAATATCTTTAGGCAAAGGCGCCTCTGCTTTTATTTCCGTGCCGTCTTCTTTTTTAAATTGTAAACGGGACGCATGCAATGCAAGACGGCTTAACAATGGTTTTTCAGTTTCTTCTTTGTCGGATAACCTGTATTTGCGTTTTATTGCAGAAACTAAAAAGGGTTTGCCGTCGCCATACATTTCATCACATATCAGGGCATGCCCTATTGATTGCATGTGAACCCTTATCTGGTGGGTGCGGCCTGTATATATCCTGAATTCCACCAAGGAGTAGAGTGGCCATTGTTCCAACACTAAATAATCTGTTACCGATGCTTTACCTTTTTTTGCCACGATCATCTTACCTTTCACTGCAGGATGTTCGGCCAAAGCCTTTTCAATCCGGCCTTCAGCGGGTATAACCAGGCCGTTTACAAGACCAACATAATATTTCGTAACTTCTCTGTTTTCAAAAAGCTGTGATAAATAACGGTGGCTTGTCTCATTTTTTGCAAAACAAATTACACCACTTGTTTCTCTATCAAGGCGATGTACCACCCATATTTTCTGCCCTGTTTTTGCTTCCAGCATACGGCCGAGGCTCGGGATTTCTGCATTAAAACGGTCTGGTATGGCCAATAAGCCCGGAGGCTTATTTACAATTACCAGGTCTTCATCTTCATATAATATGTCAATCTGCATTCAGCTCTTTTTTAAAATATTCTTTCAGGCAAAGATTTTCCTGGTGACGCATTTCTTTTTTGTCGGTTTCTTTTTTGTCTTTAAACCCACAAAGATGCAAAGCTCCGTGAAATATTACACGATGCAACTCCTGGTTGTAAGACGTTATAAATTTTTCCGCGTTTTCCCTCACCCTGTCCTCACTGATATATATTTCTCCAGACAATTCATTTTCTTTTTCGCTAAGATTGAAAGTTATAATGTCGGTATATGTATCATGGTCTAAAAATTCTTTATTGATATGCAGCAAATAATCGTCACTGCAAAAAACATAATTCAAGTGAACTGTTCTAACCCATGTTAAATGCCTGCGTACAAGCCCATCTAGGAAAATAGATAATTCTCTCTTATTTTTCAGGTCTGTTTTTACATCCTGTATATAAAACTTTGCCGGCATCAGCTATGCAAATTTTGGCGAAGTTCGTATTTTTCAGCGACTCGTGTTTTAATAGTATTTTTGCAGCAATGGATGTGCAGGCAGAAACATTGATGCGGCTTTCGGAATTACCAACCGGTAAACGGGCAATTATAAAAAGCCATGATGAGAGCGAGTTTCAATTAACACTTATGGAAATGGGCTGCATCCCCGGAGAACCTATCTGGGTGGAAATGATAGCCCCAATGGGCGACCCCATGGCCATACAAATAGCCGGCTACTACTTAAGTATCCGCAAAAATGATGCTGACAAGATATGGGTGGAACTTATTTTAAAAGTTTAATCTTCTCAATATTCTATATCCTGAATTGATTAAATATTCATAAATTAATATTATAGACCCTGGAAATTAAGGCTCGGTTTTTTCTTAGTTTTGTTCCCTATGCACATCGGATTGTATTTCGGCAGTTTTAACCCCATTCACACAGGCCATTTGATAGTTGCAAATCATGTTTTAGCATATACTGAAGTAGACAAGATATGGTTCGTTATCTCACCTCACAACCCATTAAAAGACTCACATTCATTACTAAACGAATATGATCGTCTACATCTTGTAAAATTAGCCATAGAAGATAATACCAAATTCAGGGCTAGTAATGTTGAATTTCAGTTGCCTAAACCCTCCTATACAGTAAACACACTGGCATACTTGACGGAAAAGTTTCCTTTGGAGCGGTTTTCTATTATTATGGGAACAGATAGCTTCCAAAACATTCACAGGTGGAAAAATTTTGAACACCTCATTGAGAACTACGCTTTCATTTTGTATGCCAGGCCTGGCTTTGAAATAAAAGAAACCCAAAATGCCAAGCTTACTATTTTAAATGCCCCATTGCTTGATATTTCTTCTACATATATACGCAAACAGATAAAGGAAAAAAAATCTATAAAATATATAGTCCCTGCAAATGTTGAGGAATACATACTTGCCAACAGGTATTACCAGAAATAAGCTTGTATATGCTTGTTATTGCATAATTAACAAATCGGGGCAATGATGTTCGTCATTGTATCAGTATCTTTGTATTAGTATTTTTATAGCAAAATCCATTTAGTAAATATTATGGCAAAGACGGGTAAAACAATAGCTACATTATTAATTGGCGCGGCAGCAGGTGCAGTTGTAGGTTATTTGTTAGCAACAGATAAAGATAAAAGAGCAGAAGACATGGAAAAACTGAAAGGACGTATAAACGACCTGAAAGATGACCTGAAAACAAAATTAGAAAAAAAGAGGAATGATATTGAACATGATATCGAGCATGACATATACAAATCCTAAGCCTTAAAAAAATGAATATATTCAGTAAGCTAAGAGACCGGGTAGTTGAATACATTGATGTAAATATAAAACTGCTTAAACTCAATCTTATTGAGCAGACCTCAAAAATATTTGGGTATTTTATTTATATCGTTGTTATTCTTTTTATTCTTTTAGGGGCTTTACTTTTTGCAGGTTTTGGTATGGCCGAATTATTTACCCAGTTGGTTAATTCAAGGTGGCTTGGTTACTTAATTACTTTCGTTATTTATCTTCTTATGCTGTGGGTATTTATTGCCCATAGGAGGAAAATTGTAAAGAAAATAAGTAATGCTTTTATCAGGGTGGTAACGGAGCCGGATGAAGATGAGGGTGATGACAACTGAAAACAATAGCCCGGTAAAATTTTTGTTATCCCACAATGAGCTATGAGACTATATCCGAAACAAATAAATAGCCTGGAAGAGCTGAGGCTCGAAAAACAAAAGCTATTAGATGAATCCAGACAAACGGATATTAAAAAGATATTGTCATTTGATAATATAAATTTCACAAAAGGACCTACGTCGGAAACCCGTGATCATGATAATTCATCCTTACTGACCGGTATCCTTAAAGATAGTTCGCTACAAGAAACAATAGTTAGCTTAGGAATGCCTCTTTTGCAAAAAGCGGGTGTCAAAGTAGGGTCAGCAGGGAAAGAACTTGGTAAAAAAATAATAGTATCGTCTGCAAAAGAAGTGTTAGGGGGGTATTTAAAATGGAAGGCTGCAGAATTAACAATAAAGGGGCTTTCACACCTGGTCAAATCCAGAAAGAAAAATAAACACGCTAAATCCTAAGTTTACTTCTTATACTTTCTATTTTCCAACTTCATGCAACGCCAACAATGGAATTTTGCTGTTGTGTATCAATTCCACTGTATGACTTTTATGAAATAGGCGTTCGAAAAAAGAATGCTTATGCGGTATAACAACCAGCCAATCCATGCCGTTCGACTGTAAAAACAGTTTTATAGCAGCATCAGTATCGGGATTATCAATAAAATGATACTGTGGTTGTGCCTGCGATAGGATGGCATGTATCTGTTTACTTTTTTCAGAAGTATCGTGATCCGCTTGTTTCCATTTATGATCTACGCTAAGCACATGTAATTCAGCATGCAGCAATTGTACTATACCTAACAAATTCTGCAATGGACCAAAGTCATTTATATGACTGAAATCGCAGGCAAAACATAATTTTTTAACGGGGCTGTAAATTGCGCCATGTGGCACCGCAAGCACCGGATATTGCATTTCTGTAAGCGCATCCAGAACGGTGCTGCCCGGAAAAATTGAAATGTCACCACTATTGCCAAACACTATTAATTCTGGCGATATTCCACCATCAATAAATTCTTCCAAGTCATCAAAAAGTTCTCCATAAATTACCTTAGCGGAAACATCAAGGTGCGGGAAAAATTGTTTTGTTTGTTCCAGCAATTCAGCCATCCTTTCATCCGCAATTTTCTGCCTTTCGTCAATGGGAATGATCGGCATTGGCGTATCCGAAAAAGTAACAGGCACGATGAATGAATGGAAAATGATTACGGAAGCTTTCAAATCGGTAGCAAGGCTACAGGCATAATTTACTGCGTTATTGCCAATCTCAGAAAAATCAGTTGCTGCAATAATTACCGGCATATTTTCATATTTAGCTAAAAGTTAAATAAAATATGAAGAATGGCAAAATTATCCTAAAAAATCACTAAGCTACCTGACTTTTCTTTTTTGCAAAAACGTGTAAGAACTTTCCAAAAACATGCCCAACTGTTATGAGAAATATTTTAAAATCAAGCCACACACTCCTGTTTTTCAGATAATAAATATCCCATTGGATGCGTTTGCGAAGCTCCCTCTCAATGTTAATCTCACCTATATAACCTTTTATTTGCGCCATACCTGTCATGCCGGGCTGCACTTCGTGACGCAGATTATAATACGGTATACGCTGACTGTAATACGCCGTATGGTATAGCATATGTGGCCGGGGGCCGATAATGCTCATATCACCAAGTAATACATTAAAGAATTGCGGGGTTTCATCAAGGTGAGTTAAACGGAGCAATTTTCCAATAAAGGTAATACGACTGTCGTTATTAGTAGCCTGTTTCGTATGGGCATCGTCATTAACATACATTGTTCGGAATTTGAAACAATCAAATTCAACACCTTTATAGCCTGTACGTTTTTGAATAAACAATACAGGTCCTTTTGACGTTATTTTAATTAGTAAAGCAATAATTGGGAACAACCAAGACATAATAAGCGTAATAAATATCATTGAAATAACAATATCCATTGCTCTTTTTATAGAATAATAATATGAAGATGGCTGATATACAATGTAACGCTGATTCATTTCCTGAAACATTTCGCGCATTTCTGCAATATCAGACAGTGGCGGCGCGGTTTGGCGTATTTCGCGCTCCAGAGGAAAATTTATAACGATGGGTTGTTCCATTTATATGTTAGATGCAATTAAGATTCTAAAGTTTATTGCAGCAAAAATCGTGTCAAACTTTTAAGAAAGTGCAAAATTGAACATTTTTTTCAGAAATTAAGTGCCTATTGATAGATTTTTAACATTTGAGTTCCATATATTATAAAATATGCAGTAAAAGAATACATAGTATATAATTCCTGCCTGCGTTTGAAATGAGGACTCCTGTAGCATCAATAGCAAAAATGATATATTAAAAATTAAAAACATATTCATACAACTCAAATCCTTCACATAATAAAAGGGATAAAGTACTATAATAAGAAGAGAAATTAAACCTATCACCCCCAACATAAATAAGGTCTGTAAATATTGGTTATGCATATTAAATTCCCAGACACCGGGCTCAGACCGATCATTATTAAATTTATAGTCGTAAGAAGTGATCTTTTTTCTTTGGTACAATTTGACATCTCCAATGCCGCAACCCGCAATCCATAGATTGTTCTCTTTTATATTTTCTATTGCTATTCTCCAGATAAACAACCTGAGGGTCAAATTATTAAACTTGGGGTCCTTATTGTTTATATCCGGTAGTAAGTATTCCATTTTATGATTCTGAAATATTTGCTCATACCTTGACCGAATTGGATTCCTGGTGCTTGAAATGAATACTATTGCTATTACCAATGATACTAAAGCAAATCTTTGTTCCTTTAAAATGCTCTTTTGTTTAAGTATTTTCTTAAAATAAAATGGGGCTATTAAAACAACCAATAATATCAGAAAAGTTTTGGAGGATAAAAGAATGTAAAACAGAATTTGTATAAATATTACTGCATAATACAATGCCTTTTTCTTAAATACTGATTTGCTGCTCCATGGATATAATAGCAACATGGACAATGATAATAAAGTATATAAAGAAAAATAAATAGCATTGGCGCTAAAACAATGCACCAGATTGTGATAGAAAAACTGGCTGGTTATACCGCTATGCTTCCAAATAATTATAGCCCTTGTAAAACATTCTAAAGCGGCAAAAGTCGTACCAAATACATAATAAATAAATATGTTTTCCAATTCTCTATATCCTATCCGAGGACCACAACCAATGACAAGTGGTAAAACAATAAACGACAGTTTTTGTTGTAGGTCAAAAAGGCCTTGTCGTTTGTCGATACTATAAAAATAGCCAACTATATGCAAAAAGTAAAATATTACTAATGCCCATAAAGCTTTATTTTTTTTTATATTATATACAAGCTGTTTTGCATTCAGTTGCAAAAGCCAGCTTACACTAAGCAGGATAATTAATATGGGAGCGAGAAAGAAATACGTTGGTATAACTAAGGCCAGTATGCATAACAGAATATAGTAAATTTGTCGTGATTTGTTGTGCAGAAGCATGGCTGCATATTTTATTTTATAGTTGTTTATTACTGACCTTAGTTTGAGTTGCTGTTTTATCTTCGCAGCAATTAATACCCTTCCTGATATAATTTTTGCTCGGTTGTTTCACAAATGTATGTTTGTAAAAGTAATTGATTTGAGAGTAAATTTGTGAACATTCTTGGAGACTATTTTATAAAGTGAAAAATAACTTAATTAAAAAAATTTTTTCCTCTGGTCTCCAGGCTATAGCAATCCAGGTTTTTGGCACTGCTTTCTTTCTTCTTATTTCGCTTTATCTTTCTAAGGATGATTTCGGTATCATCAGCTGGTCTAATGCAATATCGACCTTCATTACAATGTTGCTCAGCTTTGGCCTGGAGCAAAGTGTGGTAAGGAGAATAGCCATTTCAAAAAATTCGGATTGGACAGTTACCGCATATTTGTGCCACGCCATAGCCGGCTCTCTGCTCTCCTTGCTAATATTATTCGTAATCAAGAGTATTGTTAAAGATGAAAATTATTCCATGCATATATTGCCATGGGTATTTTTAGCTCAAAGCATTATCTATATGGCTTCGCCATTTAAACAATACCTTAATGCAAATGAGAAATTCGCGCCGTATGGGCTTATTTCTTTTCTGAGCAACCTTATTAAAATTATTTCAGCAATTGCTTTTATCTTCTTCGCCTTATTTTCAATTCAAGCTGTTATATATATATTGATAGGATGCGCTTTATTCGAGTTTTGCTCTTTGTTCCTGTTCGTTGTTTATAAAACTAATTTGCGTTTTGTTTTCAAATTCTCTCTCTACATTAAATTGGTAAAAGAGTCTTTGCCGTTGTATATAGCAGCACTGTTTGATACCAGCCTTGCACGCATGGATTGGATATTATTGGGAATCCTCTCTACCAAAGCAATTACTGCGGATTATAGCTTTGCATATAGGGCCTACGATATCGCAAAACTTCCTGTATTTATTCTAGGTCCGGTTATTTTACCAAAATTTGTTCGCGCATTTTCTTCTGGCGGCTTTGTAAATGAATCGAAAAAAAAAGAAATAAATAGTTTATTTGCTATAGAAACATTTGTAGCCGTAGCGATCGTTTTATGTATGAATATTATCTGGGCTCCTGGAATAAATTTAATAACAAGCGGCAAATATGGTCATACAAATTCCTTTGTTTTTTTTATCATCTCTTTATGCCTTCCTTTACATTTTTTCATTAACCTGCTTTGGACAATAACTTATTCCGAAAAAAAATACAAACACATATCCCTGATCACTATTATTACGGCTTCCAGTAATGTCCTGCTAAATCTTGCACTGATTCCCTTTTTCGGTGGCATAGGCGCAGCATTTGCCTACCTGGCATCCACTCTTATCCAGGCAATTGCATATTATATAGTAGTGTGCCGCTCATCCTTATATATCTCATACCTCCCGATAATAATAATGTCGGCAATTGGCATTGCAGCTTATTATACCAGTTTATATATAAGTCGCGTGGTAGCTATACAACTTTCAGTTGCTATTGTTTTATTTTTCGCAATTTCCTTACTGCTAAAACAAATTAATTCAAGCCATTTGCGTACAGTAAAACTATACCTGAAAAGATGAATATCTTATACCTATGTGATGAATACCCTCCGGGGAGGCATGGAGGAATAGGGACAGTCGTACAATCACTTGCCCGGCAAATGCTTAAAAGGGGACACCGGGTTATCGTTGTTGGCTTTTATGATTGGGGCTACGGGGGCAAAGACGAATTCGATGACCAAGGTGTAAAAGTTTATCGTTTCCGACGAAAGTTAGATTCGTCATTTTTTGCAAAAAAAGATGCACTTATTGTACGTGCGGCTTATCGTTTACTTTATGCTGCCGGTATCTTTCAGTGGGATATATCTGCAAGCCTGATAGAATACAAGTTTTTTTTAGAAACATTAATTGAAAGATTTAATATTGAGATCATCGAAATGCCTGATTTCAATGAATACGTTCAGTATTGCCGACGGTACACACCTTTTCCAAAACTAAGCAAACCTACCATTGTAAAATTGCATGGCACTATAGCCTATTTTTTAAAAGAAACAGGGCAGGACGTTCCATCCCTTATTTGGGAAATGGAAAAAACAACGATAGAGCAATCCACTGCCCTTACCAGCGTAAGCAGCTACACTGCCCGCAAGACAGCTGAGTACTATAGCTACAAAAAACCCATAACTGTTCTATATAATGGTATTGACTCATCTATCACACTCTCCAATGTAAATAAAAAAGAATTGCAGGTGGCTTTCAGCGGATCGCTTGTTGCCAAAAAAGGCATTTTCCAGCTAATTAAGGCCTGGAATATAGTTCATGAGAATATTCCCAATGCCAGACTTTTGATTTTTGGAAAAGGTGTGCTTAAGCGTGTGAAAAAATATTTGAAACCCGGCGTAGAATCGTCTGTTTATTTTAAAGGTCATGTACCGGGCGATGAATTATATAGAAATCTTGCCGAATCACAATTAGCTGTTTACCCCTCTTATGCAGAAACTTTTGGGATGACTGTTCTCGAAGCCATGAACCTGGCGACACCGGTTATTTATACTACGCGAGCCACAGGGCCGGAAATAATCTCCGACGGGATAGATGGTGTACTGGTCGACCCGGATAATGTTGATGAATTAGCAGGAAAAATAATTTACTTACTTAACAATCCCGAAATCTGCAGACAACTCTCAACCAATGCTAAGCTCTCTGTAAAAACAAAGTTTGATATAAGCATTACAACGCAAAAAAATATTTCATTCTATGAAACCATCTTAAAAAAGTAGTATAAGTCCTATTTTAATTGCCAGACTGCACTTAGCTCATGTCCGTCCAATTTGTTCTCTGATATCCACTTTTCTTCTTGCTCTCTGAATGAGGGCGGCAATAGCATTTTCAAATCGCCAAAAAAGCGATAAGATCTCCTCGATATACAGTTATAAGAACTGAGTTGGTTTTGAAGAAACGCAAATGAAATCCCTTTGCCATAATGATTCGGCAAATCTTCGACATGCAGGTCTGTTACGCTCCATATTTCAACATCCGTCATTGGGGTTTTTATTATTCCTTGTTCCATTAGTTTTTCATTCACTTCGTCTATGTAGTCTTTTTTGCCGATGCCAGTAAATCTCTTAATTTTGCCTTTTATTTTATCAATCAGGATTTTGCTAAAATAACCCGGCAAATTCTTTGTTTTTTTAAAATTTCTTAGCTCGTTTTTTCTATTTACGTAGTTTTCTGTAAATACCGAATCCCCATTGGAATCATGAAGATGAATAAAGAATCCCCTTTCTTTTTGCAGCGACGCTATCTTGCCTAAAAAAACGTCAAGATTCGGTATATGATGTAATACCGAGCAAGTTAAGATAAGGTCGAATTTCGCATTTTTCAGGGAAAATATATCATCTTCTATTACTTCAAAAGGTATACCCCAATTTACCGCTTTCGCAGCACACTGTTTAAGCATTCCCTTTGATGTATCCAGGAGATAAACTTTCGAAATATATTTGCCCAATCGTGTTTTAAGCAATTTATCTGTGCTCATTCCCGTTCCGCAACCCACATCAAGCAGAATAAATTGACCAGGTACGTTAGGGGCTATTACCTTTAAAATATCGTCAGCTAAAAGGTCAACTTGTTCCTGCAGACTGCTATCCATATCATGATGAAGCGTGTCATAATACTTCGATTCTACATCATGAAAAATAGTATTAACCGCTTTATGAAATACCTCTTGACTTACTTTAACACCTCTTTTGCTCATCAAAGGCTGCAGATTTTCCAAATCATTTTTCATACCTATTTATCTTTTAAAAGTAACACCCTCAGCCCCAATATATCCAACAAAACTTGCGTTCTGTTCAAACCATCCCAACGGGCATACAAAATAAGACAGCTGTTTTACAATCCGCTTGATTTTTCCAGAAAAAGATGAGTGCATAGTAGTAAAAGGCATATTTTTATGGCCTTAAGCAAATGCTAAACTCTGAAATAAAAAATTTGTAATACAAACTGTCTAAGTTTTATAAACCAGCATGTTGAAGAGAAATATATATCTTGATAATGCAATTAGATTATATAGATCTATTGACATTTTCCTAATTGTGTTTTTACTTTTTTTCACCATGGATATGGTGGTTATAAAACCAATTGTTCTGATTGCCGCCTTGATTTGGCTAAAAGGAAAAATATCAATAAAAAACCTGAACGGCTATCCTCTCTTTTATCTCTTTATACCCCTAATTGAAGTATTCAGGTTTTGTTTTTTTAATGGAGATTTCTCAAAAGGACATGCTGTATCCTTCTCCTTAGGCATTTCCTACTGGTTAATGTCTTTGATTGCATTTTTGATAGTAAAGAACCGGGTCGACAAGTGCGATTCAGACAAAACTGACAATTCCCTAAGAATATTTTTCTATATAAATCTTGCATGCACCCTGTTAAATTTGCTAATTGCCGTATTGCGATCACATAGTCTTAACCCTTACGGATCAGAAGCTATGGCTTTTGGCAATTCTACCGGCGACTATATGAAGGGCGTATTTCTCGGCCCCAGCTATATTAATATGTTCGTAAATTCGTTTTACGCGTTTTACTTCTTACATAAGAAAAGATATTGGCTTGTACCCCTTGCCGCTTTTGCCGCTTGCCTTACCGGCAGCAATTTTGCCAATTTATTCTTTATTCCTATGCTTATCCTGGCCTTCTTCATTATCAAAGACAGGAAATCAAAAATTGTCATAACAGTTTCTCTGCTTGTCTTTGCTATGTTCTATATTGTCATATCAAAAGGGAACCGCAATTATATAATCGACTCCATTCTCAACGATAAAAAAAAGGATAGAATGGAAAATGTTTCCAGGCTTTCCAGGCACGCGGGGCATAAGGGCCTTCCGCCAGGAAATGTTTCCGGCAGTTTTAAATATGGTAAAGTACTTTCCTTCAAGGAAACCCTTGATTATTTGGGGACTAGTCTACCCCATTTCCTATTCGGCGCAGGGATCGGCAATTTTTCATCACAACTTGCGGTGCGCACATCCGATATCAGTACGATAAAGAAATCAAGACTATTTAGGATGATGCCCGTATACGTGTCGACCGATTTTTACAACAACCATTACCAGATATTCCACACGCTATACAGCATGCCACCTGAATACCATTCTGTTAAACATCAGCCTAATTCTTTTCTTAACCAGCTATTCGGAGAATACGGTTTCATCGGGTTTCTTTTGTTTCTTTTATTCTATGTTTTCTTTTTTCTTAGAGACTATAAAAAACTCAGTTATAGTCTCTATATCATGGCACTTTTAGGTGGCTATCTTTTATTTGACTACCTTTTTGAATATCTTTCAGTCGTACTCTTTTTTGAATTATTTTTCTTGTTGGATAAAAAGTCTAATAGCCTAAATAAAGCCTTGGTATAAGTATTACTATGATGACAACAGAAACACAGCCGCTTGTCTCCATAATCGTGCCCTGCTATAATTATGGCAAATTCTTAGCCGATGCGCTAAACTATGTTCTTTCACAAACACATAAGCGTTGGGAGTGTATAATAGTAGATGATGGGTCAGAAGATAATACTCCTGAAATTGCTGCTCAATTTATTACTAAAGATAACAGGTTTACTTATGTTTACCAGGAAAACGCAGGCTTGTCCGCAACAAGAAATACCGGGCTACGAAACTGTAAGGGTAAGTACATACAGTTCTTAGATGCAGACGATTTAATATTAGCCGACAAAATAAAACTACAAGTTCAGCACCTGGAACTAAATAATGAGATTGATATACTATATGGTGATTCTGTCTTTTTTAACACAGACAAACCCACTGAGCTTTTAAAAGGTCGTGAAAAAGGACAATACAATAAAATAAAATCGCTGAAAAAGTCCGGCAAGGGCAACGGTATGATAAAAAATATCACCGTTAATAATTTTATTACAGTTTCCAGCCCCTTAGTAAAAAAGGAACTCATTGACAAGGTAGGTTTTTTTGATACTTCCTATCATTCTTATGAAGATTGGCAATACTGGTTTAGATGTGCTCACGAGGATGCTTTTTTTCAATATTGGCCCCAGGATGGTACAGAAACCTGCATTAGAATAGGGCATACAAGCATGATGACTAATAGTGGCAAGATGGTGAATGCGGGAATAAAAATCAGAAAATACATGATGCCATTTTTACCGTTGCACTTAAAGATTTACAATCTATACAGGCTCGTTAAACTATTTACCCGAAAAGCTTTGCTAAATTAATGCCGCTAGTATAATGACGGAAACCTATGTATTGATAATAAACTGGAACAACGGCCCTGATACGGTATCCTGTATCAATAGTATTTTATTGCTTAATGACATTAGAGTAATGTTACTCGACAATAATTCCACCGATAATTCGGTCGAATTCATATGCAAGCATCTTGCTGATAATTCCATAGATTACAACACTGTTACTAGGAACACATTAGATGCCAACACTGCAAATAACTCAAAAGTATTGCTTGTTCTATCCGACGAAAATCTTGGCTTTGCAAAAGGTAACAATGTATTATTAAAACATATCCTTAAATCAGGAACGGGAAAATATGCATGGTTATTAAACAATGATGCGCTGGCAAATCCAGATAGTTTGCAGAATTTACAAAAGGCAATCACCACTGACAAAGACATAGCATTCGCCGGCTCAGTTATTCTTGACTATTATAAACCGGGACTGGTACAATGTTGTGGAGTTAAATACTACAAATACCTGGGCATATCTAAATTATTACATAAAAATGAAAAATGGGACTTACTTTGTAAAAGTAAAAATTTCGACAATAAAATAGACTATCAGCACGGCGCCAGTCTACTTGTAAAACTGGATACATTAGAAAGAATCGGCCTAATGGACGAACGCTTCTTTCTTTATTCCGAAGAACAGGACTGGCAATATACCGCTCAAAAAATGGGCTATAAAAATGTTTTGGCGACAGAAAGCATAATATATCACAAGGGCAGCGTCAGTACAAACAACAAGAAGTACCTGTTTTTTTATCATTACAATAGGTCGGCGATGTTTTTTGCAAGAAAACATAATGCTTGGTTTGTATGCTTTATAGATTTTTTTGCAATCACAGGTATAACTTTGATAAGGACGAAGCTGCACATAAAAAGCCTTACGTGGGGAATGAAAGGTTTATTAGAAGGTTTGTTTAAGTATTGAATATGAGTATTTCGAGGGTAACGTTATTTGATTTTAATTTTATCTCTGCGGATTCCATGCAGGAAATTGCAGATTTAGCCATGCAGGTTGCACTGGATAATACCGTTGTAAAATACAATACCCTCATCACCCCAAATGCATACCAAATAGTACACTATAATGATAATAAAAACAGAGAGTTAAAAGATTTCTACAAACAATCCTGTTTTATTTTACCGGATGGCAAACCCATTGTATGGCTGAGCGGAATACTGGCAAAAGAGCAGATAAAACACCGCCTTGCCGGTAGCGACCTGTTTCCGGTTTTATGGAAAAAGATAAAAGCAACGAAACAAAGCGTAAGCCTTGTATTACCAAAACAGTCTGTATGCACCCTTTTTAAAAACGATTATCCGGCATGCAGTTGCAGTGTCCCTGCTTTTTTCGGTCCATCTGACGAAAAATATATCGCAGAATTTGTAGCACAGGTTGTGGAAAATATCATCGAAAACAAATCCCGTTTTTTATTTCTCGGCCTAGGCTTTCCTAAACAGGAAATACTAGGTATTGAAGTAACAAAAAGGTTAAAGGAAAAAGGCTACTCCAATAGTGTACTTATTCTTCTTCTGGGTGCTTCTTTTGAGTTTTATTTCGGGTTGAAGAAAAGGGCTCCCCGAATCATTCAGTCAATAGGTCTTGAATGGCTGCACAGGCTCCTAAGTGAGCCGCGGCGTCTTTGGAAACGGTATACCGTTGATAACATAAGGTTCCTGGTCATTGCAATTAAAGAAATATTTAAATAGATTTTTTGCATAAAACAAATGAAGGTTTCTGCATGAAAGTGGCATTTATTTCACGAGCAACATTATATACATCTCCGGGCGGGGATACTTGCCAATTGGTAGAAACGGCAAAAAATCTCCGAAAGAATAGTGTGCAAGTAGATATTTTTCTTTGCAACCAGCCAATTGATTATTCCACGTATGACCTTTTGCACTTTTTCAATATCATACGGCCTGCAGACATACTAAAGCATATCAAACTGTCTCATAAGCCATACGTAGTATCAACCATATTTGTCGAGTATGCAAGTACTAAAACAAACAAAAAATTAGAGCTCTTAAAGAAATTTATTTCAGAGGATGGAATGGAATATATTAAGGTAATAGCTAGGGCTTTAATGAATGGCGAAAAAATAATTAGTCCTTCTTATATATGCATGGGACACAAAAGATCACTTAAGTATGTAGCTAAACACGCAGCTTGCCTTTTGCCTAATTCAGAAAGTGAATATAACAGGCTTTCTGCAAAATATGCAATAAAGGCAGCATACCATGTTGTGCCAAATGGCATTGACCTGGAACTGGTAAACAGGAAATATCCATATAGTGCAGTTTATCATAATAGCGTGTTGTGTATGGGCCGGATAGAAAGCAGGAAAAACCAGCTAAACCTCATTCGGGCGTTAAACAACACAAAATATAGTGTGTTCATTCACGGAAAAGCCTCGCCTAACGCCATGGCATACTTCGAACAATGCAAAACTGAAAGCACAACAAATGTGAAGATCGGTGAGTGGTTGTCGGGTGATGTTTTATATACTGCCTACAGCAATGCCAAAGTTCACATTTTACCCAGCTATTTTGAAACCACGGGCTTGTCATCACTGGAGGCTGCCGCTATGGGGTGTAATATAGTGGTAACGAATAAAGGAGACACTCGCGATTATTTTAAAGATTATGTATGGTATTGCGATCCCGATAGTGAAGAGTCGATAAAAAAAGCAGTTGATGCCGCATATAATGCCCCATTTAATGAAGAGTTGCGGCAGCATATTCTGAAGAATTACACATGGCAACGCGCTGCTGAAGAAACACTGAGTGTTTATAAGAATGTTTTAAATATTGGATAAGCTTGCAATAGTTATTTTTGAAAAATGGCGCATTCGTTAAAGATAGGCATATTGGGTACACGCGGAATACCGAACCGCTATGGTGGGTTTGAAGAATGTGCGGAAAACCTGGCCCTGCGCCTGGTTCGTAAAGGACACCAGGTATGGGTGTACAACTCACATAACCATGAATATCAATCAAACGACTGGAGAGGCGTGAACATTATACACTGCAAAGACCCTGAAAATAAAATGGGTACGTTTGGACAATTTATTTACGACTGGAACTGTATAAAGGATGCAAAAAAAAGGAATTATGATATACTGCTGCAATTGGGCTACACCAGCAACAGTATTTGGCACTCCCTATGGCCCAAAAACTGCAAGAACATAATAAATATGGATGGGATGGAATGGAAGCGCAGTAAATACAATAAATATGTGCGCAAATTCCTGAGGTATGCAGAATCTCTCGCTGCGATAAATGGCGATGAATTGGTCTCTGACTCCGAAGTAATCCAACAATACCTGGAAACAACTTATGGCAAAAGGTCTCATTGCATAGCGTATGGGGCAGAATTATTTAATACTCCAACAGATAAAATACCAGCTCAATACTCCTTAGAGCCCTTCGACTACTTTATGATAGTAGCAAGAATGGAGCCCGAAAACAACATAGAAATGATCATTAAGGGCTATATAGCAAGCGGATCAAAAAAGCCTTTTCTTATTCTTGGAAAAACGACAAACTCTTTTGGCACCTATTTGGTACAAACTTATGGCAATAATCCCGGCCTGCGATTTGCCGGCGCCATCTACGACAAGGATATCATCAACAATTTAAGGTACTATTCCTTATTGTATTTTCACGGGCATTATGTTGGCGGAACTAACCCCTCTCTGCTTGAAGCTATGGCTTGCAATGCCCTGATAGCTGCGCATGACAATGTTTTTAACAAAACCATTCTGACCGGTGATGCCTTTTATTTTAGTGACGAACAAAAAATTGCAGAACTAATAAAAGGTCTCAGCACAAAGGCAGAATATGCTACTATGACAGCAAATAATATAGGAAAAATACGGGCATTTTACAATTGGGATATGATAACAAACGCTTACGAAAAAGTGTTTATTGAGTCCTTAGCCTAATTGCTGGCTTGCTTCGTCTTAAACTTATTAATGGCATTTCTCGTAAAATCGCTCAGCACCAGGCGCCCACTTATAGCAGCTCGCTCTGCAAGCAGATGGTCCCAATGATCTGTACCATGCCAGAATATCTTTTTCATTTGTGCCATTGCTTCGGGACTGCTGCGAGCTAATTTCTCAGCAAGGGTCCTTATAGCATCGTCTATTTCAAAAATGTGATGGTAGGTTTCCGAATAGAGGCCATGCTTTTTAGCCCATTCTGCCGATCGCCACTCTGTAGCATCAATCGCCAATTGTGAGAAACCCGAAACTCCTATTTTGCGTTCCACTGCAGGGCCTACAACAAAAGGGCCTATGCCTACAGCCAGTTCACTTAATTTCACAGAAGCGCTATCTACCGCGATAGAATAATCTGTGGCGGCAATTACACCAAC
>JABDGU010000008.1 GCA_013285905.1 Bacteroidota bacterium
GCATCATTGCCGGATACTATTGATTTTTCGAACAATGCGGGTATCAGTAACGATATTGACCTGTCAGCAGCCAATTTTACCGACCCATCCAGGTATGACAAAGAGGAAAAGGCGTATAAAGAAGGCAGGTATCACTATATAAGCCTTTACAGGTCAGACATCTCCAAATTCAGGTTAGACTATATCCACTTCAGGCTCTTGCTATTCGACCTCCACCAAAAAGGCAGGCCCCCATTATCGCAGGATGAATGCTATGTCATTTACGAAGACCTCCTGCAAAATTTCAAAACCCGTGGTCAGATGGACAGTTATGAAAAACTGGATATAGAATATCATTTGTTTCAATGGCAACAAAAACCTTTCTGGATAAGGTGGTTAGGCGCGATCCCTTATCACTGGAACCGGTTTGGCTATGAAAAAGGCCTGGTGTTTTGCTGGGCATTAACACTGGTCTTGTTTTTCTCTATCATTACTTTCTTTACCCTGCCATTCCTTCATGAGCACGTCTATGCATTTGACATGCTCACATTACAAAACGCGAAAAATACAGATGATAAGCCGGAGGAAAAACAAAACAAGCCCAAACATACTATCAGCATCTGGCATCCATTACTTTATACCTCCATGGTTTTCTTTTCCCTGTCACTAAGCACAGATAAACTAAAATTTGGCGATAGCTGGAAAGAAAAACTGGGTTCCTTCTTTATCCTTACTGTATATATGATCGGTATAGTTTGTCTTGCATACATGACTGATTTTGTTTTACAGAGATAAAAATACAATCGCATTGAAAGATCGTATAATCCTGTAAATGCAATTTTTACTTTATCTAAATGCTATTCCACCACAAACTTGCCTTTATATTCTTTTCCATCGCTGCACACCACCCGGAACAAATAATTACCTGTAGGCAATGCGTTCCTGTTAATAATAATATTCTTGGCCATCATGTTTTTCTGACTAAACATAAGCTTCCCGCTCATGTCTCTTACGTCCAGGTTGACGGTACTGTACGATTCCGGTGCAGGCAACACAATCGCTGATCTATCAGTAACCGGGTTAGGAAATATATGCGGGAGTTCCAGGTTGGGTGTATTTACGTTGAGTACTGTATTGTCCGTTGTCATATAGTATATATCACCTGCAGCGTCTCCATACTTTGAGCTGATGCCTGCCACCATGTAACCATTGTCTCCCTGCACAGCAACAGCGCTTGCAGCTGAATTGCTTCCGCCGCAAAGTTGATCACTTATTTTATTGCCACTCGGATCAGTCGTCAAAATATAAACATTGCCCAAGGTATCCAGCGATTTATTGAAACCCGTGAGCATCAGGTTACCATTCGGCAACTGGGCAATACCATTAAAACAAATACCATCGTTATCGCCTCCATAAACCCGCTCCCACAACTCTTTACCATCTGCGTCAAGCTTGATCAATAGGCCGTGAGGCACTCCGTTTGTCGAGTAGGTGGTATAACCCGCGACAAAGAAACCATTATCAAGGCTTGGTATAATTTTAAAAAATATCGTATTCCCAGGCTCTTTATAGAGGCGTGTCCATAACGTATCTCCGCTTTCATTCAGGCAAAGTATCTGGCCATCGGTTTCGCCATTGCCATAACTACTGCTCCAGCCCACACCAAGGAAATTACCCTTGTTCATGCTTGCTATCGAATAACCATACTCCCAATTAGAACCTGCATAATATTTGCTCCAGATAAGATCTCCTGTGCTGCTTGTCTTTGCAAACCAGGTATGCCGCCTTTCTGTGTTGCCATCGGGATTACCATAGCTGGCAGTTATGCCGGCAAAAACAAAAGAGCCATCAGGCATCTCTACCGCACCTTCAAAAATATCATCATTCACGCCACCATATAATTTAAACATTTCACGGTTACCGTTTTTGTCCAGCTTCATCAGGAAGCCATCACAATCCTGTGCGCCGAAATCTTCGCAATGGCCCGCTACCATATAACCGCCATCAGCCGTTTGCATTACAAAATTCCCGCCCTCCAGGTTAGGCCCTCCCAAAGTAAAGGACCACATAGTGTCTCCTGATAAAGCTGTCTTAATAACAACAATATCCCCAACGGTGTCTCCATCGCTTTGCGTAAGTCCGCACATAATATAGCCGCCATCATTGGTGGCTGCTACAGAATAGGCAATATCATATCCTTTTTTACCCCAATGGCCCTCAGTTATTTTTTGAGCAGAGGCAGGAGATAAACAAACGACAAGCAAGCATACAAAAAGTGACAATGACTTCTGCATAGTAGGACAGTTTAGAAGTAAAGAAATGAGGCTGTACTATCTAAAACGCAGGAAAACAAAAAATATTGTTAAAAGAAAAAATTCCCTTTTAGGGCTTAGGGGTAATATTCCCCGCAGCTATCCATCCACTGCTCCAGGCATGTTGAAAATTAAAGCCACCGGTTACTCCATCCACGTCCAGTATCTCTCCTGCAAAGAATAATCCGGGCACTAATTTACTCTCCATGGTCTGAGCATTGATCTCAGACAGGTTAATCCCCCCGCAAGTAACAAACTCGTCCTTAAACGTGGTTTTCCCTTTTACATGATATGAATCTCTCAGCAGATGCTCTGCAAGTTTGTTTTGTTGTGCAGCAGGCAGGTCTCCCCAGCGGATGTCCGCTTTAATGTCGCAATCGTTGATTATATACTCCCACAATCGCTTAGGCAATTCAAAAGGATTTTTCTGCTGAACGAACTGCTTGCCCTGCTCTTTCCTTAAAAACGTAAATGTCTCTTTCAGGTCGGCATCTGTTACCGCGCCCAACCAGTTTATCAGTACCTGGAAATCATATTTCCGCTCATTCAATTCTCTTGCAGCGTAAGCAGATGTTTTGAGCACCACCGGCCCGCTCATGCCCCAATGCGTAATAAGCAATGGCCCGCGCTCTGTAATTTTTGTGCCTTGTATTTTTATACTTACATCTTCCACACTTATTCCCATCAGTTCTGTAACAGGATGTTTGGGCATATTGAATGTGAACAAAGAAGGCACGGGCGACTGAATACTATGTCCCAATTCTTCCAGCCATTTATATTGCTCCTTCTTGGGGAAACCTCCTGTTGCTATCAGCACCTTATCCGCAACATATTCCGACTTATCTGCAAAATGAAGTGCGAATTGGCTTTCTTTCTTTTCAATCTTTTCAACAGACCTGTGATAATATACCATCACTTTGTTACGCATCATCTCTCCCCACAGGCAATCAATAATAGTTTGCGATTCGTCTGTTACAGGGAACATCCTGCCATCGGGTTCCGTCTTTAATTTCACACCTCTTTCCTCAAACCATTTTATAGTATCCTTTGGCGTAAACTGGTAAAGACTTTTTCGCAGCAGCGCTTTACCCCTCGGGTATTTCCCTATCAGTTCCGGTATTTCAAAACATTCATGTGTTACATTACAACGTCCCCCACCCGATACCTTCACCTTCTGCAATACCCTGCCAGTCTTTTCAAACACAAGGATCTCATCTCCCTCTCTCAAAGAAATATTAGCCGCAGCAAAACACCCCGCCGCCCCCGCACCTATTATTGCTATCTTCAAATTTCTATTTTTAAATCATTGTTTCTGCATGTAGAGACGCAATGCATTGCGTCTCTACAATTTTACCAACAACATTTTTTGCACCTCCTCGTCTCTCTTGTTGTTAAAAACTACTTATCAACTATTCAACCTATCAACAATCATAAATCACAAATCATAAATAATCAACCCTTCACCTGCGCTTCTACAACAGCTATCGCCACCATATTCACTATCTGACGCACGGAGCTGCCCAATTGCAATACATGCACGGGCTTGCGCAAACCTATCAGTATAGGCCCCACAGCTTCTGCACCGCCTACCTCCTGCAACAAGTGATAAGCAATATTGCCCGCTGCAAGGTTAGGGAATATCAGCACATTCGGCGACTCGTTCACCAGGTCAGAGAAAGGATAATTCTCTCTCAATATATCTTTATTAAAAGCCACACCTGCCTGCACCTCACCATCTATCACTAATTCGGGGTGACGCTCTTTTATTTTCGCAACAGCATTCCTCACCAATATAGCTTCCGGCGATTCCGAACTGCCGAAATTGGAATAAGACAACATGGCTATTCTCGGCTTTATATTCAGGTGCTCTACAGTTCGTGCAGTAAGCAAAGTAATATCTATCAGTTCCTCTTCGGTCGGATTAAAATTCACAGTTGTATCAGCAAAAAATAAAGGCCCCTTCTTCGTCAGCATGATATACATACCTGCCACGCGCTTTGCCCCTTGTTCCAAACCTATTATTTCCAAAGCTGGCTTTAAGGTATCGGGGTACCTTCTCGTCAATGCAGATATCAGCGCATCAGCCTCGCCTGTTTCCACCATCATGGCCCCGAAATGCGGGCGCTCCCGCATCACTTTCTTGGCCTCGTACAGGTTATAGCCCCTGCGTTTGCGTTTCTCGAAAAACAATTCCCCATACTTGCTGCGCACCTTGTCCATGCCTTCGTTCTTAGGGTCTATTATTTCCACCCCATCCAGTTGCAGCGCATTATCCTCTATCAGGGCATGTATCTTTTTCTTGTTGCCTAATAATATAGGTATGGCTATGCCCTCATCTTTTACTATCTGTGCGGCCTTCAGTATCTTCAGGTTCTCTGCCTCTGCAAACACCACACGTTTAGGATGCTGTTTTGCCTTATTAATAATAAAGCGCAGCAGGCCATCATCGCTGTTCAGCCTGTTATACAATTTCGCCTCATAGGCATCCCAGTCTGTTATCGGGTTCTTGGCGACGCCACTGTCCATTGCTGCCCTTGCCACTGCGGTCGATACTCTTACAAGCAATCTTGGGTCTATCGGTTTGGGTATAATATAAGTGGGCCCGAAATGCAGGCTCTTTTCATTATAGGCTACGTTCACAATATCCGGCACAGGCTCTTTTGCCAGTGCGGCCAAAGCTTTTACAGCGGCCAGTTTCATTTCCTCATTTATTGTTGTGGCCCTTACGTCCAGCGCACCCCGAAAAATAAAAGGAAAGCCCAGCACATTGTTCACCATATTGGGATAATCGCTGCGGCCCGTGGCCATAATAGCATCCGGCCTTGCCTCCAGTGCATCCTCATACGATATTTCAGGGTCGGGATTGGCAAGCGCAAATACTATGGGCCGCTCGGCCATGGCCTTTATCATCGCCTTGCTCACAACATTCCCTTTGCTAAGGCCTATAAACACATCAGCCCCGCGCATGGCTTCTTCCAGCGTAGCGTGTTCACCGTCCTGCGCAAACTGTATCTTGTATTTGTCAAGGTCGGTGCGGCTTTTTGTCAGCAGGCCCTTACTGTCAAACATGTGTATGTTTTCCACCTTTGCCCCCAGGGCTATATAAATTTTGCAACAGCTTATGGCCGATGCACCTGCGCCGCTCACCACTATCTTCACATCCCCAATCTTCTTGCACACCACTTCCAGTGCATTCAGCAGGGCCGCCCCCGATATGATGGCAGTGCCATGCTGGTCATCATGCATCACTGGTATCTTCATCTCCCGCTTCAGCCTTTCCTCAATCTCAAAACACTCCGGCGCCTTTATGTCTTCCAGGTTTATGCCCCCGAAGGTCGGCTCCAGCGCCTTTACCACGCTCACAAAATGGTCGGGCTCCATGGCATTCAGTTCTATATCAAACACATCAATATCCGCAAATATCTTAAACAGCAGTCCCTTACCCTCCATCACGGGCTTACTGGCCTCCGGACCAATATCCCCCAGTCCCAGCACCGCAGTGCCATTGCTTATCACTGCCACCAGGTTGCCCTTGGCAGTGTATCGATACACATTCTCAACATTAGCATGTATTTCTTTACAAGGCTCTGCCACCCCCGGCGAATAAGCCAGTGCAAGGTCGCGCTGCGTCTTAGTCTCCTTGGTAGGTACAACCTCTATCTTGCCCGGCCTGCCCTTCTCATGATATTCCAACGCATCTTCCTTCCGTATCAACTGTGCCATTTATAAGTATTTTGGATGCACAAGTTACAAAGATTAGGCAGGGAGAAAAGCCCAGTCGGCGTTCCACACGTCAAAAGTGTAAGACAGTAGTGCACAGGCTTGCGGGGTTTCTATTTTTTATACCAGATAAACACTTATATTTGCTATTAATAAATAGCATCTATGAGTACCTTGGAATTAAAAGTATATGAAATATTTAAAAACAAGTTAGGCGAAAAGGAAGCCGAAACTGTTATTGAGTATTTTGAATCAAAAACAGAGGAAAAATACCAACAAAAAAAGGATGTTCTGCTGACCAAGGAAGACAAGATTGAATTAATATCAAAAATAGAAAGTTCCAAAACCGACATGATAAAATGGTTTGTCGCCTTTTTTATTACCCTTGTTTTAATGATAGCCGGCCTGTATTTTAAAAAATAGCTAACTAGTCCAGTGCCAAGTCGCGCTGCGTCTTCGTCTCCTTGGTAGGTACAACCTCTATCTTGCCCGGCCTGCCCTTCTCATGATATTCCAACGCATCTTCCTTCCGTATCAATTGTGCCATTTATAAGTATTTTGGATGCACAAGTTACAAAGATTAGGCAGGTAAAGAAGCCTTGTCATGGTGAGCCCAGTCGAACCATGTGCCTGGGCCTAAGCCCGATCAGGGTCGCCATTTCGAACCCGATTTTCTTCGGGTGAGAAATCCCCTGAGATTAAGATGTGCTGTTAAATTGAAACTCGTTTGTTCGGTGTACTCTAAGAAACGTCCCAAACAACGAATAGTTGTATATTATGCAAAAATGATAAAGATTAGATAAATTTAAAGCCTAACTAAGTTACAATTATGCCATTCCAACCTGAAAAAATAACAAAAGAACACGTGCTTCAAGCGGCAGAACAAATATCAAACGGTGGCTATAAACCAGCACCTTCGACAGGTTATGATGTAATAATTAATGGAAAGCCTTTCCCGCCAAAAGAAATTTTAAGAATAGCCCATTTGCTTGCAACCGGAGAAAACACAGGAAAAATATATGGCGGAGAACCAACCAATAAATGGCTGCGCCAATTAGACTTTGATATTCAGGCCAAAAAAGATGTAAATTATTATGTAGCAGGGGCTATGTGGGGAAACGAAGACCAGACCGAGCGATTTATCAATGAAGGTATATGGGAAAATGGACATGAAGATAAATTTATAGAAGTAGTAAAAAAAGTTAAAGTTAATGACCGCATAGCCATTAAATCAAGCTATGCAACACGGGATAAAAGAAATTACTTACGGATAAAAGCACTAGGTACAGTAGTTGAGAATATAACCGACGGCAATTCCCTAATAGTTGAATGGGACGCACCTTTTGACTACTACGACCTAGAAGGATTTGGAGGTTACAGGAGTACAATACAGCAAGTTTTTGGAGAAGATATTGATGAAATATTTTTTTTCAACCAGACCATTGAACATGAAACTCAGGAAGCCAAACCCCATATAAAATTTCCTTTAAATAGAATACTATACGGCCCTCCCGGAACGGGGAAAACTTATAAAAGTATTGACCTTGCTGTAAAAACAGTTATAGGCATATCCAGTACTCATGCTGATAATAAGAAACTTTTTGATACGCTACGAAAAGAAGGACAAATAGAATTTGTTACTTTTCACCAAAATTATGGCTATGAGGATTTTATGGTAGGAATAAAGCCAGATGTTGAATTTTCTGCACTACGATTCAAGCCTTTTAAGGGCATTTTTTATGAAATAGCAAAAAGAGCAAAGCAAAATTATTCTGACAGTTTAAAAGACGCGGTAACCCTTTCGAAAGAAAATTGGGTAAGAAACATGCTTGAAGCATTTAAAGACCATGTGGAAAGCATAATTGAAAAAGAAGGGAAGTACACTATAAAAAATGCCGTTTCTATATACAGCGTAGAAGATGATGCCTTTGTTTATACCGGTGAAAAAGCGGATGGCGAAAAGTGGAAGAACGAAAGATTAGGGATGCATTATGAGCCACTCATAATAATGTTGTTAAGCGATGTAAAAGAACGAAAAGACATAAAAGGGATGAGTGGAATACCAAGTTTAGAAAAACAACATGCTACATACTGTTTTGAAGTGATCCAAAAATTCCGCGAGTATTTAAAAAACAATCAAAAAGTATTCATAGAAGATCAAACCCAAGCGCAAGAACTCAAGAACTTTGTTCTTATCATTGATGAAATTAACCGCGCTAATATTTCAAGAGTATTTGGAGAGTTGATTACATTAATTGAGGATGATAAACGTTTAGGTGAAGACAATGAACTAACAGTTACCTTACCCAATAGTGAAAAAGAATTTGGCGTACCTCCCAACCTTTACATTATAGGTACCATGAACACAGCAGATAAATCCATTGCTCTGGTTGATATTGCATTACGCAGGAGATTTGAGTTTATTAGCATGTATCCCAGTGAAGAGGTTTTAGAAGAAAAATATGCCCACCATATAGAATTGATGAATGCTATTAACAATGAAATTTTTGAAAAAAAGAATTCCGCAGATTTTTTAATCGGACACGGGTACTTTATGAAAGAAGAACCAACTGAGACTATCCTTAAGCACAAGGTTATCCCTCTTTTAATGGAATACTTTTCAGGGAAACGCGAGGAAGTAAAAAACATATTTGCAAAAACAATGTGGAAAATTGATTATGACCTAAAAAAATACGAATGGACTGTTACACCTAAAGACATTACTAATGAACAGGGTAATTGAATTTGAGTATGGTGGTTTTTTTGAGGTGCAGGACAAAGAGCCACTAAAGAGATATTTAGAAATAATATGGGCACAGTATACAAGCCAAGATAAAGATTATGAGTGGTCAGAGAACGAAGAAGATAAGCGCACTTACCAGGGCTTTCTGACATTTGACGATAGCAACGCACGAGCAAAAAATTTTGTTGGATTTATCCAAACAAAAGATTCCCATATAGAAATATACCCAAAAGTTTTTAGGGAGCAAGACAAAAATGAACCCGAGAACAGAAAACTGTTTTTAAGACATATCTTTTACTGGTTTGAATACTGCCGTAAATGGAAATTCCCATTTACTAATGTAACCCTGGATTTGTTAAAGGATATTGATTTTCCCGAACTCATTATCAATCTAATGGCCAGCAAAATATTGGAAGTAGTATCAGCCTCCCCCATTTCGCTATACCAGGAACTCGAAGAATCACTTATGACACCAAGAGGAAGAATAAATTTCAATCGCTATATCGCCAAGGGGTTTGCCAATGGCAATCACCATATTTTGGAATGTGACTATCAACCATTGCTCTTTGATAATACACTGAACAGAGTTATTAAATATGCATCAAGAATACTTCAGCGTAAGGCAAAATTTAATGAAACACAATATAAACTCAGCGAAATTGTCTTTATTCTTGATGAGGTAGAAGATATTGTATGTACTGTAAAAGATTTAGATTCGATAAAACTGAACACTTTTTTTACTGACTATGAACCTGTGATAAATATTTGTCGAATGGTTTTGGAACAGCAGATATATAATAATGAGCATTTCGAACAACCCCAATGGTGTTTATTATTCCCGATGGAATATATTTTCGAGGATTTTGTTTGTGGCTTTTTAGAAACTCATTTTTCTAAAGAATGGATAGTCGAATACCAGAAATCTGAAATGTACTTGGTTGGCAAGCCTTATAATGCCTTTCAAATGCGCCATGACATTTTACTTACTTTGAAGAAGGACAAATCGAAAAAGATAATTGTTGACACTAAATATAAAGTGCGCAGTTTTTCTTTTAAAGATGACCCTAAAAAAAATGTTTCCCAACAGGATATGTACCAAATGACCTCTTATGCCTTTAGGCGAGGTTGCGAAAATATTTTACTACTATATCCAAATTGTTCAGAGTCCCTTTTATCATCTGATTCATTTACGGTAGAGTCAGGCTTTAATGATACAACACAAATAAATATTACTGTTGCAGAGATACCATTTTGGTCTTTGGGAAATTTTAGCAAGAAATCTATAGATGATGGTTTAAAAAACATATTTCATCACCTTCTGAAATCTATTATATAAATCCGCCTTACTCATAGTGGGGGCAAATCCTAGTTAAGCGTAGTCTTCCAGCATTAAAAATTGTTGTTGCTCGGCGGCAATCTCCGATTCCGTCATCGCGGTGGCAAATCTCCGATTTGCGAATAAATAATGCAACAAATTCCTATCCTTATATAAACTATACGAGCATAAAGCTGCCGACCTTTGCCCTATTGGCCCGATTTTTTAAACTGGATTAAAAAAGCCCTGCCTAAAAAAGAATTGTATGGAACAACATATTGTTAAGATCAGCTCAATTCATAAAGTCACCCACGATGTACTGCAAATTGTAACAGAAAAACCTCGGCACTATACCTTTAGCCCCGGACAAGCCACGGAAATTTCTATAAACAAAGATGGTTGGAAGGACAAAAGAAATCCTTTTACCTTCACCTGCCTGCCCAATAAGGATTACCTGGAGTTCAATATAAAAACATATCCCTCGCATAAAGGACTTACCAATCAGCTTCTGCAACTTAAAAAAGATGATGAATTGATATTGCATGATGTTTTTGGCGCCATAGCCTACAAAGGCGAAGGCGTATTTATTGCAGGTGGTGCAGGTGTTACGCCCTTTATTGCCATCTTCAGGTACCTTCAGTCAAAAAACGAAATTGGCAATAACAAACTCATCTTTGCCAACAAAACAAAGGCCGACATCATACTCGAAGCAGAATTCAAAGAAATGTTAGGTGATAATTTCATCAATATTCTGTCTGACGAAAAAGTGGATGGATATGCAAACGGACAGATCACAGAAGAATTTATAAAAGCCAACAGCGGCGGACTGAACAAGATATTCTATCTATGCGGCCCACCCCCCATGATGGACGCAGTAGAAAAGTACCTGGCAAATCTGCAGATAAAGGAAAGTTCAATTGTTAAAGAAGCATTTTAGCGTTGTTTCGTTGTTATCACCTATTTCGCTCCGGCTTAGGTCTAATGATGCTTAAAATACTGTATCTCTCGTTCATGTTTTTTAGCTTCGTCCATAGACTCGAAAGTGCCAAGATTTCTGCGTTTATGCGTTTTCGCATCCACTTTCCGGGAATAAATGCGGTATTTACCCGATTTTAACTTGCGTATCATAACCTGAATATTTATACCAAAAACCAGCAAATACCATACCCTTGCCGAGAAAGTTCCATAGAGTAACAACACACAGCATACCAATATCATGCATCGGACATTCCGATTGAAAAGCTAAGGCTGAGAATTTGCAAAGGCACCTTTTTGCTGTCGAGTGCTAATGGCAGCTTTATCTATGAAGTAAACCTGCCCAAGTCTGTAGCTAAATTGAAAAACAAGCAAAACGCAGTGCCCCATAATAGAATTGTTACGAAACATGCAGCTAAGCTATGCAGGGGCCACGCGGAGCGATTTGGCCCCTGCGCGGCTTTTCTTTGGTTCTTTCTTTTGCAAGACAAAAGAAAGAACACTCGCGAAAGAAAAGCCCCCATTCATTCTAATATTGAAGGATGTTCCGCTGGCACCCCTGAACAGCGCCCATAGCACAAACAAATATTTGTTAGCCCCCTCCCCCAAATCGTATCTTTAACATGAAAATGACCGATTTAGTTCGCTTTAAAGTTCTTTGACATATACATAGCACACAAAAGAAACCAAAGTGTAAACCAAATTCAGGACGAGGCAGGACATTAAATATACAAAATGGGACATAAACAGGACATTTTGAAAATAATCATACAAATTGATAATCAATTATTTACATAAAAATGTCACATTTCAATGTCCGGGTTTTCATATAATCGGGCATCGGGCATTTTAATAAAAAACTGAGACTCAAACAATCCTGGTAATTGTTGGGACAAAATGTGGACAATTTCATGCTTTATCTTTCTTTTCCAAAAAGGATAAAAACAAAAATAATTAATTGAAATTCAATCATTTACAAAAATACGAACCATCCTACCGGGATAAAGAATGGATAAAAAGCGATAATAATGTCCACATTTCTTCCAACAAAAAATAAGAATTATTAGTATAAAATCTTAATCCTCTTGCAGCCCTTGTATATAAATAAACAAATGCAATATTTTAGCCCAATTCTGCCCATCTGATATTTTCAATAACAAAACACATAATTAACATTCAAAATATTAATTCTCATCTAAAAAAACATTGACTTTTAACCCGCGACTAACTACTATCTACCAAGGACTAAATACTAATTAAAATAAAACCACTTTTACCCAACTAAAATATTATTTTTACCTGTCTTGGTTAATAAAGGAATTTAACTTATTTTGGACTTCAGATTGATTCATAACTCAACAAAACATAGCACCCAGATGAAAAAAATATTATTAGGAATAAGTGCCGCAATGATGATCTCAGGCTCGGTATTTGCGCAAGATGTCCACTTTACCCAATATTTTACTTCACCATTAACACTAAACCCTGCACTTACGGGCCTTACCCCTGGTGATGTACGTTTAGCCGCTAACTACCGTGTACAGTGGGCAAGCGTATCTTCCAATCCTTATGTTACAGGTACTATATCCTACGATATGGCTACCCTGAAAGGTAAGTTGCCTGAAGGCGATGCACTTGGCATAGGTGTTATGGGTCTTTATGATAAATCTGGTTCCGGCGGATTAACAGACGAAACAGTTGGTCTGTCAGTAGCTTACCACAAAGCGCTCGGTATAGAAAAACAACATACCATTTCAATAGGCGTTCAGGGTGTACTCGTTCAGAAAACACTGGATTTCACTAAACTTACTTTCGAAGATCAGTTCGATCCTTCCTCTGGTTCTATCTACACCGCTTCAGGTGGCGTTAACCCTACTAATGAAAAATTCGGTAATGCCGATCTTACTTATCCTGACTTTAACGCAGGTATCATGTACTCAGGTCACGTAAGCGAGCATGCTACTGCTTATGCAGGTTTCTCTTACTACCACATTACAGAACCAGTTGAAACTTTCATGGGTAGCAATCACCAGTTACACTCACGTCAATCTGCTTATCTCGGTGGTTCTTTCGATCTTAACGAAAATATAGTTCTGTACACAAGCGCATTATACCAGGCACAGGCTTCTGCAACAGAAGTTCTTTTGGGTGGCGCTATAGGTTTCGTACTTAATCCCGGTCATGATATGGAGTTCCAGAAAAACACTGTTCTTTATCTCGGTGGCTGGTATCGTTATGGCGATGCGATCTCTCCTTATGTTGGTTTAGCATGGTCTAAAATGCAGCTTGGCTTCAGCTACGATGTAAACATATCAAGCTTCACACCGGCTACAGGCGGTGCAGGTGGTTATGAACTGTCGCTCATTTTCAATGGCAACATCAACAAATCTACTGCTTCACCACGTTACAATTTTGCATGTCCTAAATTCTAATTATACTTTTAAGTAAGGATAAAAATGCCACGCAATTGCGTGGCATTTTTATCTAAGCAAAGACAGTCATTTTACCCAACACAAATCATCAAATCATCAAATCAACTACAATCCCTTCCCCTTACTAACATACTTATTCCCCTTCAGTAAAAAGCGATAAGGCCGCAAAGCGTCGTCAGCAGCATAAGCCACGCCCACTCTTGTTGCAGTTACAATATTTTTAGAACCTACTTTTATGCCCCTGTCCTCAATAAAAATTTCAGGCCCCTGCAGGCTACAACCCGAATGCCTGGTATGTATGCCAAGGGCCATGCTCATGGCGCCCGGCCCTGCTGTTAAAGATATGTCCACCTTTTCTTTTCGCCTGCGCTCCAGCATATACTCTATGCCTTCAAGTGGCTCTACCGCGCGTATAAGAATAGCGTGGGGCACATCTTCTATATTGGTAACAACATTAAACAAGTGATGAATGCCATAGCACAAATAAACGTAAGCCACGCCTCCATGCTGATACATAGTTTCGGTGCGCGCGGTGCGCCTGTTGCCATAGGCATGAGATGCTTTGTCGGTTGCCCCAGCATAAGCCTCTGTCTCCGTAATGATGCCCGCAGTGTGTATTCCTTCTATCTCAGTTACTAGCACTTTACCCAGCAGTTCTTTTGCTATCTTTACAACATCTTTCCTTGCATAAAATGATTCCGGCAATATCATAGCATGAAGATACAGAAGGAAAGCGTTTCTTAAATCAGTAAAAGCAGTATTTTATAACAATGCCCGGCACATTATATCTCATACCCATACCCATAGCAGAAGGAACTGTAAACACGCTCTCTGCAGAGGTAGCGGATACTACAAGAAACCTGGAACACTATTTTGTTGAAGACCTGCGAACAGCACGGCGCTTTCTTAAATCGATACACAAAGACCTTGTTATAGATGCAATAAGCTTTTCGGAAATAGACAAGCATGCAGGCCCCGATATATCATTATTAAAAAGCTGGCTGAAAGAAGGCCATACTATAGGCGTACTCAGCGAGGCAGGTTGCCCCGGCATTGCAGACCCGGGTTCGGAACTGGTAGCTGTTGCACATAGCATGGGAGCGCATGTTATACCATTAGCAGGCCCAAACTCTATAATTCTTGCATTGATGGCGTCTGGCCTTAACGGGCAAAGCTTTTGTTTCAATGGTTATTTACCCGTAAAAGACCCCGCACGCAGCCAGCGTATAAGGGCGCTTGAGCAGCACTCAGCAAAAGAGAAACAAACACAGATTTTTATAGAAACGCCCTATCGTAATGACGCATTGCTTGCAGACCTGCTGAAACATTGTGCCGGCAATACCAAACTTTGTATTGCCAAAAACTTAACTGCCCCGGGCGCTTACATAAAAACATTAGCTGTCAGTGACTGGAAAAAAAGCATACCGGTATTAGGTAAAGAACCCGCCGTATTTCTCATACTCGGTTCATAGTACAAGCTAATTATTCTGTTATTAGGGCTACTTCAACTTTGCGCTTCTTTGCGTATGCTTTGCGTCCTTTGCGGTTAACTTTATAACTACCCTACTTAGCTATAATGAGCCTTGTTTGTAGTTTTATATCTTCTGCAGAAGCATCAACAAACAATAAGGTATACATACCATTTGCAAAGTTAGCAACATGAATGGTATGAGTAGGTGCATTGCATGATTCTGTTAATACTACTCTGCCAAGTGCATCTATCAGCTTTATGGTACCTTTAATATCTGTAATCCCATTGATGCTTACATTCACAATGTTCTGTGCAGGGTTGGGGTAAATATCCATACCCGCTGCCGTCATATTAACATTCTGAATGCCTAAAGGTCCTTGCTTTGTAGTAAAATATTGCACAAAACCGCAACCAAAATCATTAGCGTACGTCCCGGTCGGGTTGCCGTTGAATGTCATTGTAGACGGTGTTGTCAGTTTCTTTACCGTCAGGAAACCATTCGTAATACCCGAGCCGTCCTGTGCATGTGCCCACCATTCCAATCCGTCGCAGCTACCATCTTCAACGATAAATTTATAACAGCCCCTGTTTGATAAACGGACCGTGTCAAAATAAGTTGTTGTTAAAGCGGCATTTGTCCTGGATGCAATAAGGTTGTTGTTCATATCATACAATTTCCAGTCAGTTTCACTAAGCCCTGTGCCTATTGCCCCATTCTGGCCCTGGTTATTGGTCCTCATAGTAATAATAAAACTATCGGGCCAGGTTGGCGCTACTTTAAAAGGAGCATAAATAGTATCATTTGTTTGGTCATTATCCGACACTCCGTTTACCTGCAGTATTTGCGCAATAAAAGTAAAAGTGTCTGGCCTGGCAGCTAATGATAAACTATCCAGCATAAAAAGTTCCGGCAGGTTTATAACCGTATCACTCAATGATGCCAATTCCCCGTTCCAGGTATATGTTTGAAGTGCTGAGTCTTTTATACCATACTGGAACGAAATAGAATTGATAGTAGTAGCTCCTGTGTTCTTCACCTGCACCGTTGGCAAACCACAAACCGGATTTTCTCTAAAATGGCCTTCATAATCGGTGGGCGCTATCACATCTTCAAGTGTTGCATCCAGTGTCTTATTCATTCCCTGGTAATAGAACAATGTAGCATCGCAACCATAGCCGCCGCCACCGTTGCTGGTATAGGTCGAGTCGAAGAGTATCTGGCAATTGTGTGTGGAATTTGCTATAATACCGGGAAGATCATGGAAATTGGAATATACTAATGCGCCCGGGCACCAATTAGAACGCTGATATAACCAGGTACCGGACTGCGGATATAATTCATTAGCACCACAATCTGAACGCCAAACTGTTACGGAATCAAGCTGGTTGCTGTCCATAAAAACCTTATAAAAGTGCGGCATGAATTCGCAACACTGATTAGCATCGCTGCCATGGCCTGTTACGATAAATTTCAGCGTGGCACTTTGTGTACTTGCAGGAGCGGTATCATAAGATACAGGGAAATGAGAATTCATTGTATTGGTCGCGCCACCATATCCAAAATATCCATTCCACAATCTTGTAATGCCTGTAACATTCCTGTCAGGCACGCCTTCTATAAAAGCAAATTTGATGTTAGCCGAAAAACCCCATGAATAGCCGGAATACGCAAGGCGAATAGTGGCACTGTCTTTTAATAAAGGATAAAAATCGGTTACATCATATATATAGCGTTGCGTCCATGCCCAGGGTGTACGTGGTGCTGCCGCATTTGCATAAGGAGTTATTAGGCGTCCAAGGTCCACGGTGTCACCTGTTTTTGTCATCAGGTAATTATCAACTGTATAATCCCAATCGCCGCAATATTGCGGGTTCCCAGGGCACATGTATTTGCCAAGGGTAAATATCATATATATCCTGCGATAAGTAGTTGGGGCTGCGCTGCTCGGGAATACAGTTATAGTATCGAAGTTGCCATAGTGGGTTAACTGCGTATTAGTAGCCTGCACCCAGGTAGTATCTCCCGGGTTAGCCTGTGAAATATTGGCAAGGGAAATAGCAAATAATAAGAGGTAGAGATATTTTCTCATAGATAAGATATTAACAATAATATAATGAAGCAGTAAAGGTAGATTAATTTTGGAAGCCCGTCCGCCGCAATTGTTGATAGATTGTAAAAATCTCAGGGATATTTATAATATTAAAATTATTAACAAATTAAATAGCAGCTGCTCTTCCTATTAGCGTATTAAAAGGCTACCTTTGCGTCCTTAAATTTTAAATATGCCCGGATTTACGGTAGCCATTGTGGGAAGGCCAAATGTAGGAAAGTCAACTTTGTTCAATCGTTTATTGGAGCAAAGGAAAGCTATTGTAGATGATATAAGTGGTGTAACCCGCGACAGACAATATGGTATTTCCGAATGGAACGGCAAATCTTTTAATGTAATAGATACCGGTGGCTTCGTCTCCAATTCTGAAGATGTATTTGAACGCGAGATACGCAAACAGGTGCATATCGCTATGGACGAAGCTGACCTCGTGATGTTTGTTGTGGACACTACCACAGGTATAACGGCGCAGGATGAGGAAATGGCGGATGTGCTGAGGCGCACCACTAAACCTGTTCTCCTGGTTGTAAATAAGGTTGATAATGCAGAACGCGCCATTTATGCAACAGAATTTTATTCCCTGGGATTTAGCAAGACCTTTATGTTGTCTTCCATTTCGGGTAGCGGCACAGGTGAGTTGCTGGATGAGATTGCCGCTGCGATAACTGACGAAATAATAGCGCCTGAACTGGATAAAGATGGCAATCCATTAATGAAATTTGCCATTATCGGCCAGCCTAATGCAGGCAAATCTACGCTTCTGAATGCCCTTATAGGCCAGGAACGCACTATTGTTTCCGACATTGCAGGTACAACACGAGATACGATACATACCCATTACAAATTATTTGGAAAAGAGTTCATACTTATTGACACTGCCGGGATACGGAAAAAGAAAAATGTGCATGAGGACCTGGAATTTTATTCTGTGATACGCGCCATACGCGCTATGGATGAGGCCGACGTTTGCCTCTTGATGATTGATGCAAGCAATGGCGTTACCTCACAGGATGTAAGTATTTTTGGCTTGGCAGAAAAGAAGGGAAAAGGCATTGTTCTTTTAGTGAACAAATGGGACCTTGTTGAAAAAGAAACGAATTCTGCAAGAGATTTTGAAAAGCTTTTAAAAGAGCGAATAGCTCCGTTTACAGATGTACCTGTAATTTTTGTATCTGCTAAAGATAAGACACGCATTTTCCAAGGCATGGAAAAAGCGATAGAAGTCTATGAGAACCGCACACGAAGAGTTGCGACCTCTGTTCTGAATGAGATCATGCTGAAAGAGATAGAACATTTTGCACCGCCTTTATCAAGGGGCCATGCGGTGAAGATAAAATTCGTAAGCCAGATACCAACCGTTGTACCCTCGTTCGCATTCTTTGCAAACCATCCTGACTCTATAAAAGATTCCTATAAAAATTTCCTCGAGAATAAGATAAGGTCGCACTTCAATTTCAGCGGTGTACCAGTGAGGATCTTCTTTAGGAAAAAGTAGTTTAATTTGAAAATGATCGATTAGTGAAGACGAAGACATTAAAAAAAGACAAAGTAAATATCATCACCCTTGGCTGCTCCAAGAACATGGTTGATAGCGAGGTATTGAGCGGGCAGCTTCATGCCAATGGCATTAATGTGCTACATGAGAACAAAAAACTTGACCATAATATAGTTGTTGTAAATACCTGTGGCTTTATAGATAAAGCAAAAGAAGAGAGCATTAATACCATACTGGAGCAGGTGGACCTGAAAGAACGAGGCAAACTGGACAAAGTATATGTAACAGGATGTCTGAGTGAACGCTACCGCCAGGACCTTCAAAATGAGATACCCGGCGTCGATGCCTGGTTCGGGACCATGGAGTTACCCCTCATCCTGAAACAATTTAATGCTGACCATAAAAAAGAACTGATAGGCGAACGCTTACTCAGTACGCCAAAACATTATGCCTATCTGAAAATTTCAGAAGGCTGTAACCGTACCTGCTCATTCTGCGCCATACCTCTGATGCGCGGCGGCCATGTTTCTAAGACCATTGAAGAAATTGTTGCCGAAGCAAAACATCTTGTAAAGATGGGCGTGAAGGAGATCATGCTGATAGCACAGGAGCTTACCTATTACGGACTGGATATCTATAAGAAAAGAGCCCTCCCCGACCTGTTGAAGTATTTATCTGATGTGGAAGGCTTGCATTGGATACGGTTGCACTATGCCTACCCTTCTAAATTTCCGTTAGAGATATTAGACGTGATGAGGGAACGGGATAATATCTGCAATTACTTAGACATGCCCCTACAGCATATATCTGACAACATGCTGATGGCCATGAAACGCCAGTTGACCAAGAACGATATTTACGAATTAGTTGCAGACATCAGAAACAGGGTTCCGGGTATATGTTTACGCAGCACATTGATAGCAGGTTTCCCGGGAGAGACGCGCGATGATGTGGAAGAACTGAAACAGTTTTTACAGGACGTGCGCTTAGACAGAGTCGGCATTTTTACGTACTCACACGAGGAAAACACTTCCGCACACGAACTTGCTGATACTTTAAGTGCAGAGGAAAAAGAAAGCCGTGCGCAGGAGATTATGGAAGTGCAGCAGGAAATATCTTTCGAAAAGAACCAGGAAAAAATAGGTAAAGAATTTAAAGTACTTATAGATAAAAAAGAAGCCGGGCGTTACCTGGCCCGCACCGAGTTTGATAGTGTGGAAGTAGACAATGAGGTTATCATACAAAGCAGCACCGCACTCCCTATAGGTGATTTTGTAAATGTAAAGATCACGAAAGCTTATGACTATGACCTGGAAGGGGACGTGATTTCGTAATTGCTCAATTCTCAATAGCTCAATCTCTAAGTAAATAAGAAAATTAATTTAACCCGTCTGACACCCTAAAGTTGTCTGAAGGGTTTTTCAATTGAGTAATTGAGCCATTAAGCTATTGAGTCATTAATTTTCTCTTCACAATTTGTTCATTATTCCTTAACATCAAGCTTCTTATTAGTTAACACTACGCCGATACCTTCGCAAAGCCTTACAATTAATTCACACACAGGCACATACATTGGATAAGGGGCTGTAGTTGCTAATGCTAAAATTGATAGCCTCAATTTTCAGTGTTTCAATTATTAAATCAACTGATTTGCAAAATAAAATAAGCATTAATGCTATGAGAAAGATATATCTTTTATTGATCGCGTGTTTGTCTAGTTTAACAGGTTTTGGGCAGACCTACCAATCCTTTAGTGCAAGTGGAAATGCCTGGAACACCAACCACTGGTCATCAAGCTCGGCCACAAATGCATGTGTCAGCACTTCACTTACCAATGCATTTTCCTCCGGCAGTATCGTATACCTATGTACAGCAAGCGGAACGGGGAGCGGATCTTTAGCTGTGCAAATTGGCGGAATAATATGCACTCAAAATTATACACATACAGGCGCTACAGGTACATTAAGTACCGGAGGCACTGTTGTTACTGTTGATGTTGCATCGGGAACAACGCTTGTCTTGGGGCCTGGTTCCACAAGCGGAGGCATTGCTACCACTGCTGGAACGGGATTTATCAAATCAAATTCAGGAACCTGGGATATAACAGGAGAAAGTGGCGCTTATCCCGGAGGTTTTACTCTAAATGCAGGAACTGTTATCGTTGATAAAAACAACGTATTTGGAAATGGAGCCATGTCAATAAATGGAGGTACCATTCAATCATCCGGCGGAAGAACATTTGCGGTAAGTTCTTTAACTATCGGTGGTGATTTTGTACTATCCGGCACTTCGCAGGATGTATGGGGAATGAGTGTTGGCCTTGGGTCTGCAACAAGAACGATAACTAATTCAACGAGCAGCGGAAGCGCGACACGTACTTTTAGTGGCGTTATTTCAGGAAGTTCAAATGTGGGTATGAACTTTGCCGGAGCTGGATCAGGCACGATCAATATCTCGGGGACCTCCAATACCTACACAGGCAATTTGGCGTTTAACGGTGCTGAAACAGTTTTTTCGGGCGATGGAAGTTTCGGGGCAGTACCCGGGTCCGTTACGGCTAACAATATCACTATAGACGGTGGAAGGCTAACTTTCGCGGCCTCTTATACCCTGAACTCAAACAGAGGAATCCAAGTCGGGGCCACTGCGGGCACCTCGATAAGTGTGGGAACCGGCTTTACCACTACCTACAATGGTATCATTGCCGACAAATCCGGTTCCGCCGGGATAATTGTAAAACAAGGTTCCGGAACATTATTGCTTGGCGGTGTAAGCACTTATTCCGGCTCAACTTCAGTTAATAATGGTACTCTTCAGTTAAGTATAGGCAGCAACCGCCTTCCTACCGGTACCACTTTGAATATTGGCCAGGCGGCCAGTGCTAACCTGGGGACTTTTGACTTGAACGGGCAAAACCAAACAGTTGCGGGCATTAACTCTACTGCCGGTACCAATGCGACTGCCAGCAATAACACTATCACTTCAAGCACAGCAGCTACACTTACCTTGGGAGGTAATAGTACTTATAGTTATGGAGATGGAACTAATGCAAATTCCGGAGTAATAAGCGGCTCATTATCACTCGTAATAAATGGAGGTGGTACTCAAACATTAGGTGATGCAAATACTTATACAGGGTCCACTACGATATCAAATAGCAGTGCATTATCCATAATTTCAGGTGCTTCGGGTAATGGTTTAGGCAACGACCCGGGTTCTGCCACCACTAACCTTATTATCAATGCCGGAACATTGACTTCTACCGCCAGCTCAGACTGGACATTGAGTCAAAACCGTATTGTTGCCATAGGTCCGGGATCGGGCTACGGCAATGCGACCATTAATCTAACCAATACGGGAAACGTCACTATTGCCGGGCAGATAACTGATAACGGAGGTCATGGCACACTTGTAAAATCTGGTACAGAGCGCTTAACTTTAACCAGTGGTTCCAGCAACTGGAGCGGGGGTATCACCATCAACGCAGGTGAATTAAGGTTCAATCCAAGTTCTAACCTGAACCTAGCGGGGGCTACCAATACGGTTACGCTCAATGGAGGTACCTTAGGTTTCAATAGCATTACTGCCGGTACCTCTGTCACATTCGGCACATTGACACTTACAGATAATTCAACAATTGATTTATCTGCCTCAAATGCACAAACTCTTCATTTTTCTGCGAGTAATGGGGTTTCCTGGACAGCAGGGAAGATTATTACCATAACCGGATGGCAGGGCAATTATACAGGAGGGTCTGGAACTACCGGACAGATATTTGCCGGCTCCGACGCTACTGGCCTTTCTGTTGGCCAAATAGCACAAATACAATTCAAAGACGGTTCCAATAACCTGTATCAATCCACAATTCTCAGTACAGGTGAAATATGCCCTCTGTCACCTTTACCGTCTATAAGCAATTCAGGCAATGTGAGTGGCATTACTTATAATTACGGATCCGGTCCATCTACATCAACAACTTTTACTATCAGCGGTTCATATCTTACTGGCTACCCCGCTAACATCACTGTTACAAGTTCTGCGGATTATGAAGTGTCTGCCGATAATTTAACTTTTGGTTCGACAGCCTTAATACCATATACAAGCGCCACTTTAGGATCAACGACTGTTTATGTTCGTCTTATTGCAGGTAAAGTTATTGGCTCTTATAACAGTGAGACCATAACTATTTCAGGCGGAGGTGCGGCAAGCAATTCTACACTTACTGCCAGCGGCTCGGTTACAGCACCTGCCGCAGGATATTTCTCTGCAAGTTCCGGGGCACTTGACGCAACAGCAAGCTGGGGAACTGATGCAGGGGGTACAGTCAACCACCCTCAAAACTTTACTGATGCAGGCCAGGTATTTCATATTGCGAACAACAATTCAGGTACCATAAGCGGCGCAACATGGACTATCAGTGGTTCCGGCTCTCAGCTAAATATAGACCAAAGTGGGAATGACCTTACAGTTTTAACTGGGCATGTTATTTCAGGGAATGTATATGTGGGCGCCAATCGTACACTTACTATGCAAACCACTACCTACCCCACTTTTACAACTCCTGACCCTGCAAGCACCATCAAGTTTTCAGGCTTAAGCACTATTACATCCATCCCTACTTCTCCTACTTATGGCAATATTGTTATTGACAATACGACCTACACACCAAGTACCGGGCAGACGGTGCTATTTGCCGGAGATTTCACCTTATCAAATGGCGCATCTGTTAACAGCTTAAGTTCAAGCGCAGGCCTAAACCTTAATACAAGCGGTAATGGCGCGCAAACACTGCATAGCAATAACCTAACGTTTGTATTAAATCAGTTAAACAGTACAAAATCTGCGGGCTCACTGACACTCGCATCATCAAGCACTTCATATACGTCTATTAATACGATTACAACTGTTTATACAGGTTCATCTTCCTTCTTTGATGGTGGCAATACTATAATTGCAGGAAACAACCTTTATATGGACGGTGATGGCGCATCAAACTATACATTGACAGGAACAGTGATTATGAATGGAAATTCGGGGACCTCGAAAATAGCATCCAATAGCGGAAATTTATCCCCTATAGTACCACATCTGAACAATCTTACTTTTTCTCTGACGTCAACTGGAGGATCAACATTTTTTCCAGCAGCAGGAGGATCAACTATTACTGTTAACGGGAACCTGAATTTCAGCAGCAGCTATACCTCTTCAGGAACTGTAGTTATTGATGGGAACACGCTCAATTTGTCAGGCAATTTCATATCATCTCCGGCATCAAGCGTTTTGGCAACAGGCTCAAGTTCGGGCACTTTAGCTTTCGTAGGTTCTTCGGCACAGTCTTATACGTCCACCAGCAGCAACACAATAAAAAATGTGACAATTAATAATGTAGCTGGTGTAACGCTGAATAATAATCTTACCTGCTCCAGCACAGGTACGCTTACATTGACGAACGGTACACTTGCAATAAATGGCCCATCAACAACTCTTACTGTCAACAATACCATCACACAGACTTCAGGACATATTGATGCCAGCAATGGCACCATAAAGTTTAATAGCGCAACTGCTACACAAACTGTTCCGGCCAACACATTTACAGGCACTGTCAAAAATCTTATTATTAATAATTCAGCAGCAAGTAGCCCAGGTGTAATTTTAAGTTCAGCAACTACTATCGGCAGCACAGGTACTGTAACTATAAGTGCCGGTACATTTACCACGGGTGGCTTCCTCACATTAGCATCTGATGCAAGCGGTGACGCGAGGATAGACCAGATAACAGGCACAGGTGCTCTGTCATCAGACAATGTAACTATACAAAAATACATTCCCGGCCAAAGGGCATATCGTGCTATCAGCAATCCTTTCACAACTACCATGCATTTGTCTGCAATAACGCCTTATGTAGATATTTCCGGATCGGGCGGAGTAAGTAATGGTTTTAGTGTAAATGCGGGTAACAATCCTTCTGCTTACTATTTTGTACCTTCTTATGACGGCACAGGAACCAACAGCGCATGGCAGCCATTTACATCTGCCAATGGAGGCGGCAACAATAACTGGAACCCCTTACAAGCTATATTGCTTTTTGTAAGAGGTGCGGTGGGCCAGGGACTCAATACAAATTACTATGGTACTCCACCATCTAATGTAACCGTGAGTATGTCCGGACCTGTTAACACCGGAAGTAATTCGCTTACTGCTACAGCATACCGCAATGACCTGGTTGGGGGGTATGGCGATGGATGGAACATCATTGGCAATCCCTTGCCTTCACAGATCGATTTGAACTCAATTGGTAATATTGGATCAGTAGCCAGCGACATTTTCTTAATAGACCCAAAAGGAAATTTCAACAACGATTCCACCAATGGCACTGCCTATTTCCATGTCAATCTTGCAGACTCGAGTGTAACGATACCAATGTGTGGGGCCTTCATGGTGCATAATACTTCTTCTACAACGGATGTGGCATTACAATTCCCGGAGGCTTGCAAGATCAGCAGTACTCCTCCGAAAGTATTCTTCCGCAGCACCGGAGGAAATATGTCCTACCTGGCTTTCCTGGTATATAAAGACAGTTTTGTTTGGGATGAAATGGAGTTACGCTTTATCAGCGGAGCCCGCAATAATGCCAGCGACGTAAAGGACGTGAAGAAATTCTCGAACATGACAACAAGTTTTTATACTATCACTCCTGACAGCATGCAATTACTGGCAGACGCACGGGACCCCGACAGTTTGTATCCCGGCTATACCATTCCCATGGGCATATCCTCAATTCTATCGTATACTTTTAATCTGAAAGTGGCCCATTACGACCAACAAGCGGGTTTGGCAATATACCTGCATGATAATTACACCAATACCACAACATTGTTAGACAATTCAATTGTCTATCCTGTAACAATATCTTCAGATCCTGCATCGCAGGGCAATAACAGGCTGCAACTGGTATTTGGTTCGACAACCGGGATAAACAGCCTGGCAAAACAAGGCAAGAACCCGATTAAAATATACCCCAACCCTGCCAATGAAGAAATAAATGTAAGCTTCAACAGCGATTTAGCTGCCAATACCAATATCGAGATAATTAACACGCTTGGCCAAACCGTCCAAACAATTAATTCAGACAGGAGTATTCGGAATATAAACATACCTGTCGGGAAACTTAGCCCCGGCATCTACATCGTCAAGACAATATCCGGCAATACAATAATTTCAGAGCGCTTTATAAAAAACTAAAAATAATTTCGGACAATATCAAAAACATCAGAAGCCAACACAATAAATCAGGAATATGAAAAATACCGGAAAGAAATTGCTACTTTTTTTAGCAGGCATGTGTCTTGTCTATATAAAAGCCCATGCCCAGGGAGACGGACTTCCGGGCGATCCCGGCGCACCTTTTGACGGCGGTTTATCCATTGCTTTGATCGCAGGATTGGGATACGGCGCAAAAAAGCTTCACAAAGGCAGGAAAAATAAAGAAAGTGACCCTGACAACACAAAATAACACTTTAGCTAAATAAATGAATATTGCAAAATCAGCACCCTCATTTGTAAAAATATTTTTTTTACGTGCGCTTACTATATTTATAGCATGGAAATTGTTGTATTGCTTTATTCTTAAGCCATCTCATTTCCCGGATGAGCAATTGACAAAGATGATCGTCGTACTTACTGCAAAGGCACTTTCTCTTTTTTACAACGGAGTTTATTTTTTAGGAAATAATGTATTTTCTGACAAAGGAAAAGCAATTGGTATAGGCGACGCTTGTAACGGGCTGGAAGTGATGATGCTTTACTGCGGTTTTATTTTCGCTATGCCCACCATAAAGAAAAACCCGCTGAGAAAGGCCTTTTTTATTTTTAGCGGTATATTGTCTATTTGCCTGATCAACATTGTACGCTGCACTGCCCTATCGTGGATACATTATAGCCACCCTATGTACTTCCCTTTGTATCATAAATATGTCTTCAATTTCATAGCTTATAGCATCATGATATCGGGTTGGGTGCTATACTGTAAAGACAAGCGCTATGTACCGTAAAATAAAATTCAGCATAGCATCCCTGTTTATTTCCTTTTTATGGTGGATCAATTCCTATTACCTGTCTTTATCAGCATGGTATCATCACGCTCCTTATTCTATAGCCAGCAGCATACACATCGCGATATTCAGCCTAGTTATGCTCATTGGCATTATTTTATTCAGGAACGAGGAACGATGGCTGAAGCAAGTATGGACATTAACCTATGGCGCTATTATTTTTCTCGCCCTTTTTGCCTGGTTTTCGGTTCGCGGCCTGCACCTTTTCGACGAATCCTTCATTGTTAATATAGGCCTGCTAAGAAAATTTTTCTGCGGACCAATTCCACTCATTGGCCTTTACATATTATCGGGTATTAAAAATGAAAAGGCAGTTATATCATCTAATTGATCCTGTAATATTTCCCGGGCAATGCTTTTACAAGTCCTTGCATTTCCAATTGCAATAAAGTAGATGCCAATTGTGAATTATTAAGGCCGGTTTGGTGAAATAATTCATCAGAGTGTACTGAATCCTTGGTTTGCAAAGCATCAATAATCTTTTGCTCTTCCGGCAATAGGGCTAAGAATAATTGCTTTTGAACCGTTTTGGGCTTCTTACTTTTATTCCAGTTCATCAGGTCAAGCAGGTCATCTGCTTTGGTTATCATAGATGCAATATTGGTTCTGATAATTTCATTGCAACCGGAAGACCTGCTATCGTTTACTCTGCCCGGGAAAGCAGCTACCTCCCGATTATAGCTTCCGGCAAGATGGGCAGTTATGAGCGCGCCACCTGCAATATCACTTTCTACTACTACCGTTATATCGCTCATTCCAGCTACAATGCGATTACGCATGGGGAAGTTAAACCTGTCGGGTATGGTTTTAGAGACAAACTCTGTGAGCACACCCCCTCCATTCTTTACCATCTCGTTCGATAAGGTTTTATTGGTTGCAGGATATATTCTATCCAGACCATGTGCCAATACCCCAACCGTAGGAACTGCGGAAGCGAGCGATTTTCTATGCGCTATGGAATCTATACCGGACGCCAATCCGCTCACCACCAGTATATTTTCCTGCGATTGCAAGCCCTGAATAAGGTCTTCGCAAAGCTTTAGGCCATAATCCGTATTTTTCCTTGTACCAACAATTGCGACTATTTTGTCCATATTCAGGTTTGCAGTTCCTTTATAATAAAGCAGCAAAGGAGCATCGGCGCAATTGTTCAACCTTTGGGGATAGGATTCCTGGTTACAAAACAGGGTGGCAATATTATGCTTTGTAACGAACTTTACTTCTTCCTCAGCCTTTTGCATTATTTCGGCATCCTTAAAAGCCTTTACATTTATTTCACTAATGCCGATGACGTGTTTAATGTCTTTTAGGGGGGCCTTAAAAATACTGGATGGACTTCCAAAATGCTCCAGCAAAGCCCTGCCTGTTTTTGAGCCTATGCCGGGTACAAATGTGAGCGCTAACTGGTATATTATGCCTTCTATATCAATGTTGGGCTCCATATTTAGTGTAAGATTTAGAGCAATAGTGCATTGTTTTACGATTATCTTTGAAGTTTGAAAATATAAAAAATGAAGAAAATCGGCTTAACTATTATTATCCTATTCATTGCCTTAGGAAATTTAAGTGCAAGGCATAAAAAACAAAAAACGGTTAATAGCAAGATACAATCTATCTATATGCGGAGAACTGCTTGTTTTGGCAAATGTCCGGATTATATTGTAGAGATAAGTAATACCGGAAAGGTGAAATATACAGGCAACCATTTCGTGAAAGATTCAGGAGTGTTTGAAAAGAACTTTAGTACTGTAAACGTGCAACGTCTCTTTGATGAATTTACAAGATTCCAAATAGATACTTGCCAAGCACAATACGAAAGCAGGATACAAGACCTTCCGGGTATTATTTATAAGATCAGCTACAAGGACAGAGTACAAAGTATAAACAGCGCAAACTTCGGGCCGGTTTTTTTAAGAAATCTAGCTTTGAGCGTAGATAGTTTTGCACAGGTTGACAAAAGCTGGAAAAAAATAAGGAAATAATTTTGGAACCTAAAACTCAACGGAATGCTTAGTCCTTCTATTGAAAGGCTCGACTATTTATGCAATACCATTCCCGCACTCCTCTTTGAAATACCAAGGGAAGATTTTTCGTTTAAACCAGCGTCGGGCAAATGGAGTAAAAAAGAAATTATAGGCCATCTTATAGCTAGCGCAACAAATAACCACCATCGTTTCGTAAGGGTGCAATTTGAAGATGTACCATTCATTATATATGACCAAAACAAGTGGAATGAGAACAGCCATTACGAGGATATGGACGGTCAGCATCTTATCGATTTCTGGAAAAGCTACAATTTGCATCTGTTAGAAATACTGAAAAAACTGCTGAAAAACTACAAAGAAAATGCAAAACCAATGAGGCACATGATGTAACGTTGCAATGGCTGATTGAAGATTACGTGGTGCATTTAGAACATCATTTAAGACAAATCATAAATTATCCTTAATATTAAAAAAACCGAGGTAGTTGTAAAGAGGCAGGAGCTATATTTGATCAGGTATATAAGAGAACAGATATAGCATGAACCATCTAAGAACTATCATTTTATCCGCATTTTACTTTATTACTCCTTTCTGCTGCCAAGCCCAGTCTTTTGACAAGAAGGACCCGATTGACAAATCCTATGAGGAGTGCCTTCAGAAAGATACATCCGCTATAAACTTAAGCAATTGCGCCTACGAAGCATATAGCCAATGGGATAGGGAATTAAATAAATCATACAATAAATTAGTTAAAGAATTAGTCATACCGAAAGATAAGGCCGCATTCCTACAGTCGCAAAAAGCATGGCTGGCATACAGGGACGCAGAATTCCATTTATACGATAATATGCTGAACAAGCCGGGTGAAAAATGGACGTTTGAACGAGCCAACGACAGGGTAAACCTAGTAAAACACAGGGTGCTTCAACTGCGTGGATATTATCAAATTCTTAGCAGTAAAAACTAATAAGCGAAAGGTAATACTTTTGTGCTAAAGTAATTTTCAATGAAAAATAAGCTGATTGCCTTTGTAATGCTTTTTTGTTGCGTTATTAACAATTCAATTAAGGTCTATGCCTGGGGTGTTTACGGCCATCAGCATATTATAAAGGCAGCCATTCTTGCATTGCCTGCAGATATGGGTATGTTCTTTTATGACCATTGCGATTTCCTGGTGGAAGAATCTGTTGTACCTGACATACGAAAATATGGCTTAGGTGACAAATCTGAATTCCCGAGGCATTATATCAACCTGGAAAGCTACAACTATACAAGCGCAAAAGCTATGCCACAAACCATGAAAGATGCGCTTGCACGCTTTGATAAAGATAGCATGCAAAAACATGGCATCCTGCCATGGTATATGCAGGATATGACGGATAAGCTGACGGCTGCGATCAGGAACAAAAACAAAACGGAGATCATTTTCCTGGCAGGTGACCTGAGCCACTATATTGCTGATGCCCACATGCCATTACATACTTCTATTAACCACGACGGGCAGTTTACGGGACAAAAGGGCATTCACGCTTTTTGGGAATCACAATTGCCCGAAATGTTTGGAGACAAGTATAATTATCATACAAGAGAGGCACACTACATAAACAATATTACCCTTACTACGTGGAGCATTATGGAACGGTCGCACATGCTGGCGGACACGATGCTGCTGATAGAAAAAACATTACGGAAAGAATTCCCTGAAGACAAAGTCTATACAAAGGATGTTGAAGGGGAAATATTAAAAAACAAATATGGGCAGCCGACATTCTCGAGAGAATATGCCACCGAATACCATAAAAGGCTACATGGAATGGTTGAAGTGCAAATGAAGGAAGCTATACAAATGACTGCCGATTTCTGGTATACGGCTTGGGTAAACGCAGGCAAACCAAATATGGATGATCTTGATCCCCACTCTTTAAACGATGCAAATGAGAAAAGGTATATTGAAGAAAAGAAAGAATGGCAAGAGGGAAAACTGACAGGATTGAAAATAAACAAGGAGTTCAAGTAAACGAAAGAGCCATCCGCCGGGGCGGATGGCTCTTTACAATTAAGAATATCTATTTAGCTATCCGTACAAGCCCGGTATTATCGCCGGAACTAACGCGTCCTATGTAGTTTCCTTTGGAAAGGCTTTGCAAATTGAGTTCACGCTTGTTGCTTGATGTATTGACCAACTTGCCCTGCATATCATACACATCCACTGAAAAAGAAACCCACGACGCAGGTATATCAAGATAAACTTTACCATCTGCTGCAGGATTAGGATAAGCATTTAATACACTTATGGAGGAGGCTATATTGCTAACACTATTGGGATGAAGACTATCGCGATAAACATCCCTGAAACGAATAGCAGTTACATTTTCGGAGTCTGTTTGTGCTGATGTATCATCTATTACAGTAGTGGTGACCCATAAAGCGGGATAATGTTGACCATTTACAAGAAATTTATAATCTACAGTATGTACGGGGAATTTAATAACCTGACTAAACGCATTTACTGAATCAGTTTCAACTTTCTCTGAACGTACACGGATGCAATTTACAGGACTTGTATAATAAGGTGTTTTGATCGTTCCCCAGCCATCTACAACTGTATATCTTATACCTGTCTGTACCCATGTTCCTAAAAGCGGAATAGTGGTATTTACAGCATAGACAGAGGTATCGGCAATATTGCCGTAAGCCAGCGGGAAATAGTAAACTGTATCAGGAGCCGAATAAGCAGCGGGGATGGGAGAACCTGAAATAGTAGCACCAAAACCTACTGCATTGTAACTGGTAGTACCGTTCTTTTTAAAGAAGTTGTATATATTCTGAACAGTAATCGGGATAGCACCTCCTGTAGGCAAACTATCAGCGACTTTATAGCCATAAGCAGCAGGATCTATAAGACCCCAGGACACATTTACAGACAGTGCTGACTTATATTGGTCGAGGCCTTGTGCATTTGGCACCAGGTTACTATAGTCCCAAACATGATTTGCACCTGAGTCGTGGATATTAAAGCCAGACCCTAGTGCCAAAACTGAACTCCAGCGCAGGGTATCATTAATTACAGGCATATCGCTGGAGGTAATTGTAATCTGAGCAAAACTGCATTGTGCAGCAATACATAAACTGAGGCTTAATAAAATTTTTCTCATATTTTATCTGGATTATGCCCAAATATAGTAAATATATTAGTACCAACAATTCATTAATTATCAATTATCTGCAAGCATTTTCCGGTTTCAGGGATTCAAGCCTTACCTTTGTATTTATAAATTTTGAGAATGGTTCAGGTTGGGCAGTATAATACACTAAAAGTTGTTAAAGAAGTTGATTTTGGCTTTTACTTAGACGGTGGGGAAGCGGGAGAAATATTACTACCTGCCCGCTATGTTCCCGCAGGGCTGAAACCGGGCGACGATTTGAAAGTTTTCATATACCATGATTCGGAAAACCGATTAATTGCAACCACGCTGGAGCCAAAGGGCGTAGTGGGTGATATTGTTTTGATGCCGGTATTCGATATTACCAAAGCCGGGGCTTTCCTCGACATGGGCTTAATGAAACACATTTTTGTACCCCTATCGCAACAGGAATCCAAGATGAAAGTAGGAGAATCCTACCTGGTAAAAATATACCTTGATGAAAAAACGGGACGCCTTGCAGCAACGGAAAAGTTCAGTGCTGATATAAGTAATTATGAGATCAGCGTAAAGGAACTGGAGCCTGTTGATATAGTTGTGTTTCAAAAAACCGACATTGGCTATAAAGTTATTATAAACAATAAGCACCTGGGTGTGTTGCATTATAATGAGGTATATCGCGATTTGCCTTATGGTGAAAAATTAAAAGGATTCATAAAAACGATACGCCCTGAAAATAAGATAGATGTATCGCTGGGTGAGCGAGGATATAAAAGAGTGGAGGGCGAAGAAGAAAAAGTATTAAGGCTACTGAAAGAAAATGACGGCTACCTACCTTATCATGACAAATCGGCCCCTGAAGAAATTTATGATTTTTTTGGTGTGAGTAAAAAAACCTTTAAGATGAGCATAGGGTCTTTATACAAGCAACATAAAATAGAACTGACAAAGACAGGAATAAAGCTGGCAGATCAAAGCCCGGAATAATAATCATAGCCGTTCTCTGCCCAATAGTCATGTGGTTTTTCATTGCTGAAGACCACATTGCCTATCCTCTTCAGGTTCTTTATTCCATACTTAACAGGTATAATAAGCCTTAATGGATAGCCCTGAATGAGCGGAAGGTAATTGTTGTTCATTTCATAGCAGAGCAGTGTTTGAGGGTGCATCATACTCGGAGTATCTATGCCAACATAGTATTTCTTATCGGGCGTTTCAAGCCCTACATAACCCATTTTTACTTCTTCGTGCAAATTGTATTTCTCCACAAAATCGCTGAATTTTACACCGGCCCAGTGCGAAACCTGGCTCCAACCCTCTACACATTTAAAATCGTAAATGATCTCTGTTTTAGGAAGGGCCAATATCTCGCTTAAAGGAACAAGCAAGGTTTCTCCCGATACCCTTTTTATATTCAGCACCCAGTTTTTGTAGTCAAAATCGCTGCCTAAACCTATTTCTCCATTAACCCTTACTTTTTGCGCAGCTTCGGATTTCGGGAATGTTTTTACAAGATGTCCATCGTCAAATATTTTAGTGAATATCTTTTCATTTGTTTCAAGGCCCTTTCGAAGGTGCTTTTCAACCCCAGCGGCATCTTCAGGCTGATCGAATAACCACATCAATGCCTTATAACCAGAGAAAAGCAAAATTATAAATACAGACAACGATACGACTGTTTTTCTGCGTATCTCCTGATCGACAGAAGTGTATTTTCTGCGGCCAAAGAGTTTGCCAAAAAACCATGTTATTTTAGCAAGTACCTTTTTCATGCCTGTTCGTTTGCTGTTTCTTTAAGTTCGGTAGGTTCTTTTACCACTTCGAAACCTGCTACCATAGCCCTGAAATTGTTCCAGCCGGCCAAAACCACTTGTGCGAAGTGTATCAGGAAAAACAATACATAACCGATGGTAAGAGCAAAATGTATGATCCTTGCTACCTCATAACCACCGCAGATAAAGCAAAGCCAATACAATTGAGCTGGTTTATAAATAGCAAGACCGGTAATTATTGAGCCGAAACCCATAACTATGACGCCAGAATATGCTACACGTTGTGCTGCATTATATTTACTTTGCAGCGGAACTTCTTTTCTAAGATGCAAATCGTGCAGCACAACCTGCCAGGCCTCCTTAAAGGAATGCCTATCGGGAATAAGGTATCTCCATTCGCCTGAAAAAACGGTAAAAAATACGTACGAGAACCCATTAATAAAAAAAAGCACATGAAAATAAAATGAAAAGACATACCTCTTGCCAGGTGGGATGAAAGATGCAATGCTTTATAAAATGAATCTGGGAAAAACTTAAGCAGGGTTTTGCTACCCCATCCTATCCTATAAATATCATTTGCCCAATAGATCAACAAGCCACTCCATATCATAATGCTAAGAAGCGGAAAGTTGAGCCAATGAAACCAACGAATGGCCAATGGATGTTTCTTTACGATCTTTTTTTGCATAATGTCCTTTTGAATTGAAAGCGTATCTAAAAGTAATATAAATACGTAAAAACCAAAGGAAGGGTTTTAGAGAAACAAAATTATTTATGCCCTTTTCAAAAAACAGCGTGTATATGAACCTGTTGCAAATTGTTGCACCCCTTAGGGGTGCATGTTGTTTTATTCGTTTTGACTACAACGCTTATAGTCTTAACGGCCTATTGGTATGTTTAAATAAACGCCATTCAATATTTAACAAGCAGATAGTCTGTAAAAACATTTAACCCCCGTTAAGACAGAGGTTAAACATTTTAATTAATAATCGAATAATAATCGAAACTTATTGGCGGCGATCACCTGCGGTGGCCCCAATGTCCGCGCACCCAAACATCGCCTCTTGGGCCATGTCTCCAAAATCCTCCAATCCATATAACTCCGGGACGTGGTGGTTCTGCCCAATAACCGCCGGCCCATTCGTAACGACCATTACGTTCTACCCATTCTTCATCAACCCATACATGATGAGGCCCGGGCCGCTCAACGCGCGTGTAAACAGGTATTGTTGGCCTAACATTTACATAAATCTGGGCGCTTGCACTTACAACCGAAATTGTGAGAACGAAAGCAAAAGCCCAAAAAGATCTCAATAGCTTTTTCATGATTTAATGCTTTATTTTAGTTCAAACACTATACTCAAAAAACCATGCCAATATTTGCTAAAAGTCTTGCTGTATTCAAGTTTATTAATCCACAAAATGTAAGTGTTTGATAATTATGAAGAAAGCCTAAATTGAGGAAAAAGGCCTATTGTTTTTCTTAACTTTTCGTTTTTTATTTGGTGCTACAATTACCCAGTTTTAAAACTGATACGGACATCAAAAACATGTAGCGACGACTTGTGTAGTGGTATCCTTGGTACAGACACCTATATCACCCCAGCCCTGTGCGAAATAAGGATTACCACGGGCTGAAAATGCATAATAAACACGGTAAGCATTGCCGGGCTGCACCTGTGTCGCTACAAGGGGAACATTGATGGTTACGTTTCCTCCTGCGGAGCCGTAATAATTGTGTGTTCCCAGGAAAGTACCATACTCATCTGTGACGAGATAGCTGAAATAACAGTTGGTGCCGAAGTAAATTGTAAAGCCGTAATTAACCGTGCCGGTATTCCAGCCAATGGGATTTGTGCCGGGGAAAACCGTAACGGTACCAGCGCTGGTGTGGTTCCATGATGCAGTATCTGCAAGTGAATCGATGGACATGGTATATAGTTGCTGGGCATTGATGGTGTATTTGTTTATCTGCCAGTCGTTATCCTGTGTGCCGACCCATCTTACGAGGTTGCCGTTGGTATCTACTATCTCCATACCTGTGAACCAATAGGAGGGTTTGTCTTTTTTACAAATGCTTATTAATGCCAACACGACAATGACCAGTACAATATGCTTCATAAAATAAAAATAGTGATTAAGGGGGAATATTGGGTAAGAAAATATGGCTGAATTAATAGACATTCCCATTTTCGTCGAGGATTGCAAGAATACGAGGGTCAGTATATGGGTTTGTATAGAAAGCAATGGCGGTCCTGGAATAAGGTTGATAAGTGATCTGCGAAATTTTGCCAAAAGGAATAACTATTTTTTCAGACTTCAGGGAATAAACGCCTTCGTTGCCGTTCTCATCCTCGCAAATGAGGGCAAAAGGCTCATCATTCAGATTTACAAGCTCCTTGAAAGAGAATTTGTCCAGCCTGATTATTTCGCCAGATTCTGCATGCCAGATACAATGTCCCTTGTCAAAATAAAGCAATCGGTTGCCATTGTAAAATTGAAACTGAGGATAATTTTCTGCTCTTACAGGCACAGATGCCTTTATATTTCCAAGAGAGTCTATAATCATTAATTTAGTAAAAACCCGTTTTGTACTATTGTTGTATTTATCATACGGATCAACTCTTTCATAGTCAAGGTTGCAGGCCAAACGCATTCCTTTTGATACCTGGCCACCAATAAAATCGAAGGGCTTGCCCCCTGCCAATAATTTCCCGGATCGGTCGAACCACTGTACTATGTCCTTACGTTTGGTTTTAAATGAACCGTCATCCACGCCGATGGATTGAAACAATGGCGGCAGAATTTCGGCGAGGCTGTCATCGCCTTTATCTTTTGGAAAAAATTGGAACACTCCCCACAGACCCCCTACTTTACCCAAAAACATATGTTCGCTTCTTGAGAAGGAAACATCCTGGAATAAGCGGGATAGTTTTTTAGTTAAAGACGGATCATATACCATGAAAGGTTCCTGTTCGCTGTTTCTGAAAAAATGTAGCCTTTCTACAGTTTTGAATAAATTATTTTTATCTCTTTGCCCAATATATATACGCGGTACATGAATGATCTCATTTCCGTTTGCATCATATACTGTAAGCGTATCCTTATGAGTGGAACAAAGATGAAGGGCCGGGGATAAATTGAAATACACTCTTACAGAAGTATCCTTTGTGTGCAAAATGTATTTGCCTTTGTCAAGACTATACAGACCCTCCTTCGTAACATAAACCCCTCCCTTTACAGAATTGAACTCTAGGGGTATATTTCCATAGAGCGCGCCAGTGCTATCCAATATCCTATAACCAGTGTCACTATAAATAAGGACTTTTCTGCCCTCATCATAATAGTTTGCCCGGTTTACCATACCATAAAAACGACTTAGCCTCTCCCCTTTCACATTATATACTACTCTATAATTGGCTGAATCGACTGTAAAGATATTCCCGTTGAATATAATGTCATCTGCATTTTCTACGAGGGGAGGAGCCTGGTGTGTATTGCCCTGCCGATCAATAAGGCTGTAATCCGTACTATCATTCCAGGCAAGAAAATATTGGTCGTAGGATTTCTGGACAATTTTTTTGTAACGGAATGGCAATAAGGTTTTACGAGGAAAGAGCTGAATAAGTCCTTTATACCCTGCAGAATCGAGCATACAAAAATTGGTATAATGCCCATCCTGATACCATGTTACGAGGCCCAGCAGGGTATCAAGGCGCCCGCTTTTAAAAACGATAACAGCTCTCGGTTTTTCATTGTTTCCACCGGGCATCCACTCCAGCCTTGATATTTTATAAGCATCCGGCCTTTTCATACCCGTGTACCAGAAAGCCAGCAGACAGGTGTCTGTGATCTTGTTCATGGCATTGCAGCTAATCAGCTTTTTCCCTCTGGATGAATATATGTCAACCAAAGACCCGTCTTTAGTGGCGTAAAAAAAAGAATCATCCTTTGCTATGCCTAAATAATCGGGAGAAACAACAACATTTTTTTTAGCATCGCAGATGCCATATTTGCCACTAAGATTATAGATGTATAACTGGCCTGTACGTGCATTGACCGGTTGCCGGCAGGCAGACGCCAATAAGAACAAGAAAATAACAAAGACGTATTTCATAACAGCACTATGAATGTACTAATTCATAGTCGGGTAAACAAAAAACACCCCGAATGATATCACGTGGTAATGCCAATTGGACTTCTAAATTAATCATGGCTAAAGCCGAAAACTTTATGCCTTTATAACCCCGGCTTGAAAGCCGGGGTTACTATATTTTAGAGAACTAACAAGTCCCGTATTTAAGGGGGACTTATTGCTTGTAAAAGTAAAAAAAACAATACCTGTAAGCCGGATTCTGTAATCTCATGTTGCCATGAAACGTTATCATTTATCTGGGACCTTGCTCACGCAAGACCTCAAGCTGCCAACCCGCGGACATCGAACTAGCCGTTCTCAGGCATCCGCCTATTTGGCATTTCAGCGCGCAAGGTTTACCCCATAATGCTGTTACCAAGACTATGCGTAGGCTTTTACCCTACATTTTCACCCGTTCCCCATTTGCAGAGGTGGTTATTTTCTGTGGCACTGTCTGTATCGGTTTTGACACCAACCGCAGCCGTTAGCTGCTGCGCTGCTATATGCTGTCCGGACTTTCCTCCCTTGTTTGCACAAAGGCGATAACTCGGTATTGAGGTGTAAAGGTAATGATTAATTTAACCGCAGAGACGCGAAGACGCAAAGTTTTAGAAACCCTATTATAATTGAAGTACATAGGCATCCGTAACATTATAAATGCCAGCCCTGAAAATCGGCTTTGGTGAGGCCTTTGCGGAGGAGTTCCTCGTATTCGGACTGTCGCAATGCCCTGTTTTTCCTTGTGGAAGGGTCGAATACTATACCCTTTTCAATCCATCTTACACCCGACCTGAGTACCACGTTCTTTTTCGGTATATAGCCGTCATTTTCGAGTGCGGGAACTTCGGGATTTTTTATCCCTTCTTTATCCCGTGCCGAAGTAATAATTGCCTGACTATCAATATTTTTGATGGTTTCTTTATCTGAAGCAGGAGCTTGTTTTGCAGCAATGTTTTTATTTGCCTGATCTATCTCCTTACGTATCTGCTGCACATCTTCGACTGTATAGTTGGGGAACTTAAATATTGCCTGTACCAATTTGGATTGCATGGTGACTTCTTCGGCAGTTGGAAAGTTATTGCCTTCTTCCCTGGTGACTATATACTCGGAGAGCGAGCCCAACTGGGTATAGAGATTATGCCGTATCATTAAAGGCGAGATGGCTATGCTGGTTTTTATTTCGTGCCAGTTGTTTTGTTTGACCCAGTAGGATATGGTTTTGGGATGGACGCCAAGCTGCGCTGCAATGGCTGTTTGAGTTTTGCCCTCTTTGATGTAGAGGTCGCGGGCGATGTTTTGTTGAGTGGCTTGTATCATAGTTTATCAGTTTAATGTGGGATAATACGAGGAAATGTGGGGTAATGTGATGGAATGTGGTTTTAATGGAAGAAAGGTTTTCCCGCAGAAACTCGCGGAAACACGCAGAAATGTATTAAGCGTGAGTGATACAATTGATTTTTCAGTGGATACTCGCAGAAACGTGTTATGTAATTGTGTTGATGCTATTTTCGATGTCATAACAGACTGTTTTAGGGTGTAAAATTAAGTTGAGGTTTGGGGATAGGCAAAAGAAGATATTCACTTTTTTAAGGTGAGGTTTGGAACTGGGAATTCATTACTGGTATTGCATTTCGGGGGTTTTAAGGCGTGGATTTTGTGGATAAGGATTGGGATTCTTTGGATTAGCGGAACATTGGATTTCCAGTCGGAGACTGGCAGGATATTGCAGGCACAAGTTGGCTGGCACACAAGGCTCGGCCCCAAACTTGCGCCAGTATGGGCATGCATTAGACTCCAGTCGCAGACTGGCAGGATTTATAGGCACAAGTTGGCTAATGCACACAAAGCTGCGCGCCAAACTTGCGCCAGTGTAGTAAATATGGTGAAAGAGGCGTATCTTGATATGTGAATGAGTGCAAAAAAATGATCGGAAATAAAATGTATAAATATCTATTAGCTGCAGTAATAATTCTTTTGGCGATGAATGCAGATGCCCAGCCTTTGGGCGGCGTGACACTATACAGGTACAATTTTTCCAACAGCCACCATCATCCGGGGACGCATAAGAAAAAAGTACGCGAGCGAAAGGCCATTGAAAAAGATATGTTCAAGAACCTGGAAGGGGTGGAGTTTACGGGCTACTTAGTGTATGACAAAGATACTTTTGAGGGGAAAATATCTTATGACGCGATGGACTTTGTGATGCCATGCAAGAAAGATTCGACTGATTATTTTGATATTGAAGACCCCAGCCTGAAATATGTTTTTCTCGACGCAGGCGACAGCATCCATAAAATTGTTTTAGAGCGGCTTGACAATAATAAGATGTACCGCTTGCTGCATAATGGCAAACTGATGATATTTGATACCTATTATAACTTCGATTATCATTCAAAAGAGATCTTCAAGAAAGACATGGCCATAATCTATGACGGCAAGATGGAGAAAATAAACGATAAGGCAATAGAGGATTGTAAAAGCAGGCTTATCTTTTGTATCAATAAAGTTTATGGTTTAAATATAAAACCGGGCGACTATGATGAGAACGGCTTATTACTGTTTATACAGAAGTTAAATTAGAGCTGAGCTTCGCTGCGGTTGTTGGTGTTGCCGGCGCACATGGCCACCCTACGCACACAACAACGGCGGCATACCAACAAAGGCGTAAAATACTATTTATAGAAAGGCGTACTGGAATGCCAGGGCATATGTACCTCCTCGCATTGGAACGAGTGATTATCAATATCGAGTCTTATATGTTCGGTATATGCAAAATCGTTTGAAGCTAGTTTAGCAAACTTTACATTTCCGTAGGCGTTTACAATTCCATTTTGCTTGTCGTAAGTGGCGCTATCGCAGTGGATATCGAGACCAGACATTTGTAATATTACACTCCCAGTTAAAATCATGTTAGCCGAAGATGATACGCTAAGATCATTTGAGTGGATGATGGTAAAATCATTGCTTTGTCCCTTGCCTACATTGGTATCCTGCCCATGGGTTATTAAAGGCAAGAGCATAAATAAAAGAAGCATTTGTTTCATACCTATATGCTATTTATAGAATAAAGCTACTTAATTTATTTATTGGATGCTGTTAGGGGTAATATTTTAACATTTGGAGCATGGGGCGCATTCCACCCTGCGTGTGGTTGAGTGCTGATGTTCAAGACGCTTCAACCAGTGTAGAGTTAAATTATGGTTACATTGATGACACAAGTTGGATCACACAAAGCTAGGCACCAAACTCTTGCGCCAGCGCGTGTTTAAGACGCCCGCATTGCGTGAGATTATTATCCTGCCCTCATTTCGTGAGATTGCTTCGTTCCTCGCAATGACGCGTGAGTGTGGTTGTTTATCCCCCAAACATTTCCATTTGGTTGCTTTTGCCTGAATGCTTGCGTTCGTGCTCAATGAGCCATTTTTTGTTGGGCAGGCCACCGCCATAACCGGTGAGGCTGCCGTTCTCTCCTATCACCCTGTGGCAGGGAATAATGATAGCGATGCAGTTCTCGCCATTGGCGCCTGCAACTGCCCTGATGGCTTTTTCATTGCCAAGAAAAATAGATTGCTGCTTGTAGGAACGGGTTTCTCCGTAAGGGATCTTTAGCAAGCCATTCCATACTGTTTTCTGAAAATCGGTGCCAACCAAATGCAGAGGCAGATCGAATTCTTTTCTTGTGCCTGTAAAATATTCATGCATTTGCTGTTCGAGGGTTGTTATGTAGGGATGCTCTCCCTCTTCGTATGAATCATTTAATGCAGTCAGCAATCGTTTGTTGATAGCTGGCATCATCTTCCTATAGGGGAATTCGAAAAGGCAGATGCCCTCGTCGGTAGCCCCTGCAAGCATTTTGCCCAATGGGGTAATAATTTGTTTGGTAATGATCACAATTTTAAAACTTTTTGAACAGAAGCGTTGCCATTAATGTCCCTGAGCTTTATGGTGTAAAGGCCCGCTTGAAAATCGTGCATGTAAATGCCCGAAACATTTCCATAAGACATTAATCGCTGACCTAAGTAATTGTATAATTCGACTTCAACTATTTTATCTTTAGCGTCTATCTTCAGATAATCATTTACAGGGTTAGGATAGATAATGATATTGTCTGAAATTGAATTGACCACGGGCACAAAGGTCGGCAGTGTGCAGTCATAGGTCTTTACTTTTTCTATGGCCTTAAATAAATTAAGCCTGCCACACGAGACGATCATACCCACAAGCGCAGGCAAGGTATCGACCGAGGTTAAAAGATATTGTTTCATGACCAAAGCAAGGCTATCAGGATATTGTTTGTAATCATCCAGCATTTTCTGGCACGCAGCGGACCACATGAGGGCTATAGCCCCAGCCACATGCGGACTTGCAGCAGAAGTGCCTCCAAAACTTGCATAGGTACTGTCAAGCCCGACTGTAAATGTTGCATTGCCGGGAGCGGCTATGTCTACGTTATTTGGCCCATAGCCACCATGCCTGTTGTCGTTGCTGTCGGTGCCGGTAACAATGATGGTAAAATTACTTGCACATTGTGAAGGGATGTCAGGACATGTGTCCACATCGCAATTAGGGTTATTGGAAGTTGCACCGGCACTTAATATGCCAGTGCTGCCAAGAGAATCATACATGGCATTCCAGAGGGGATATTGGTAGCCATAGCCGGCGGGGCCAAATGATGAATTAGTTACAACCACGAATGCGCCCTTTGCTCCGTTGGTTTGATTGTATAATTGTCTTTGTTTGAAAACATAGGAATAGGCACTAACTACCGAAGCCTCATTATTTTCGTTTGTGGCGACAAGCATTTCCTTTACATTCCAGCATACACCGGCAACACCTGTAATATTATTACCCATTGCACCCGATATGCCCGCACATGCGGTGCCATGATTTAAAAGCGGGAAGCTGTCATTGAGCCAAACCGTGTTCCAACCATGGTAGTCGTCTACGTAACCGTCGCTGTCATCATCAATACCATTATGAGGTATCTCAGCAGTGTTCTTCCAGTAATTCATATCGGGTTGAGTGAGGTCGAAACCACCATCAACTGTTGCAACAACTATTTGTGTTCCATTGATCGTCATACCACCAGTCACCGAATCCCAGGCCTGGGGCGCAGAAATTTTTCGCATATCCCATTGTTTTGCAAAAAACGTATCATTCGGGTTGCCTTTTAGGGGAATATAATTATGATTGAACTGGACAATTTTCACTGAGGGGTCGGCAGCTATTTTTCTTTTTGCAGCTTCCGCATCCATTGTTGAAGTATCGTAGGAAACACGCCATATATTCCATTCAGCAGAAATTTTGGAAAGCTTAGTTAGATGTATGTCTGTAAAACGATCGCTAAGTTCTTCTATACTGCTGCCGCTCGTAAGCATAACTAAAAACTCCCCCGGGAAATATGTTTCCTTAGACTCGGGATAATTGCTTTGTGCAAAAAGGGATGCGCAGCAAGACAAAAAACATAATAATGTGAGTATTCGCTTCATAATAGAATATTCACAAATTACGATAATAAAGCTGATGTGCAATTGAAAAATGTCACCCTTTCAGGGATTTTGTCTTTTGTTCGTCATTGTTCTATAATCATTACATCCCTTCGGGATTTTCTGAAAAAAGGCAATAGGAATTGAAGGATGGGGTAATTGCCAATAGAGTTGTCGTTGGTCAGGCGACCAACAACCGCATTAGAAAGAATGACTCACTAATAAAGTTTAGTATTTGTGCATTCCCTCATTTCGTGAGACTGCTTCGTTCCTCGCAGTGACGCGATTATCAGGCTATGGCCTGGGCGAAATGTTTTCTGAAAGTATTGGTGAGGTCGGCGCTGATGATCTTACGGGCTACGTCTATCATGTTTTTGAAAGCGAGCGCATGAGATATGCCATGGCCAATGATAACGGGGCTGTTGATGCCGAGAATGGGCGTGCCACCGTAAATTTCGTAATTAAAGTTATTGAGAAAATCGTCTTCTATTCCACGCTGCTCTTTAAAGATATGGTAAATAGATTCCGCCATTTTGATCATTACATTGCCAACAAAACCTTCGCAAATAATTACATCGGCTTTATCGAGAAATACATCGCGGCCTTCTACATTACCAACGAAATTGAGTTGTGTGCTTTCCTTAAGTAAAGGATAAGTAGCCTGGGCAAGTATATTGCCTTTACCTTCTTCCTCACCAAGATTGAGCAAGCCGATACGCGGATTATCAATGCCCATTACGCTTTGAGCATAGATAGAACCCAATTGCGCAAACTGAACCAGATTTTCGGGTTTGCAATCTGCATTGATACCTACATCGAGCAGGAAATTGAATTTGCCATCGAGACGTGGCATTGGGGTTGCAATGGTTGGGCGACTGATACCATCTATTGCCTTAACAGTGTACATGGAGCCCACAAGCATGGCGCCGGTGTTACCCGCACTAATAAAGGCATCGGCCTTCTGCCGTTGCAACATGCCGAAGCCTGTAGCAATGCTGGAGTTTGGTTTTTCCTTAAGTGCTTTGGTGGGATGCTCATGCATACCTATCACTTCTGGTGCATCAACAAAAGTGTAACGGGACTGATAGGGTTCTAATAAAGACATGTAGGGAGCGGCAACCTCTGAGTTGCCGATCAATAATAAATGTACAGAAGTATCAGGCTCCTGCCCGAAGTACATCTGTACACCTTTTATCGCTTCCGCGGGGGCGAAATCACCGCCCATGATATCAAGCCCTATCTTCATTAATCTGAAAATATGGGTTATAGATTTTTGTCTCCTTCTGCTGCTTCTGCCGGCGCTTTGTCCATCACTACCCTACCTTTATAGTAAAGTTTTCCTTCTACCCAATGTGCACGATGGCGCAGATGGCTTTCGCCTGTTACACTGTCAGTGCTCCAGGTAGCGGCAACTGCTTTATAGTGCGTGCGGCGTTTAGCGCCACGTTGTTGTGAGTGTCTTCTTTTTGGATTTGGCATTGTATTGTATATTTATTTTTCTTAAAAACTGTTTACTATTTTATGCTTTACTATGTTACAACTAAATTTCGGCTAAAGCCAACTGAGTTTTTATTTACTCTATTAAATTTATATTCTATTTAGCAGTATTGTTTACCAATTAACCTTTTAACTTTTTACCCTTCTCAGCCTTTGTCTTTTTGCCCTTTAAAGCATCAAGACCTTTCCATATATCGTTCTTCACTTTTTCTTCCGGCCCGGACAGCTTATCAAGCAACTTCAGCACTTTGGGGTCGCAAGCAGGTTCGCCGTCTTCTTTATCAGGATGAACATGTTGTAATGGAATGCTCAACATAACAAACTCATACAACCAGTCACTTATATCAATAACGGTTTCACTTCTCGGTATAAAGACAACATCATCTTCATCATCTATCTCCCCGGCCTCTTCTCCCATCAGTTTTATTACGAGATTGAATTCATCCCATAATGCGATCCTGAAGTCTTCCCCACAACGATCACAAGGCGCTGTTACTCCACCATCAATGTCAAAATGCAGAAGAAAAAAACTGTTCTTTTTGTCAAAGTTCAATGTGATCTTTGCATTCCAGTCTTTAAATTCCCCATCATTGTTACGCTCATGCATGAATTTGTTATCAATCTCATACACAAACGTGTGCAAACCGGGTTTCAATCCCTGCCAAGCTATCTCAAATTCCCGGTTATGCTTCATTACTTTGGTTTACACCGCCAAGAGGCAGCCTGACTACTCAAACCCCTCAAAACGGGATGCAAAATTAGAAAAAATAATCGGGATTAGAGCAATTTATTTCGCTTTAATAAAAATGAATATAAGACCTGGTTCACATCCTGTGAAAGATCAACGGCTACCCTATCGATTTGGTACTGGTGGCAGCGGTTTTCGATATCAAGCTGAAAATCTTTCATACGTGAAACATATTGCTCTTTTATCTGCTGTGGCTGCAGTTTTATCCTATCCCCGCTCTCAAGGTCAACAAACTCATAAGGGCGGTTCTCAAATTCAAAGTCCATTTCCTTTTGGCCATCCATCACATGAAATAAAATTACTTCATGTTTGTTATAACGCAAATGCTGCAGGGCCGCAAAAAGCTCTTCTATATCGTCCACATCATCCATCATATCGCTAAATACGACTATAAGTGAGCGTTTATGCATTCTCTCCGCTATCTCATGCAAGGCTTTTGCAGCGTTGGTCTTTTTGTTCGGCGGGCTATAGTTTAATGTTTTCTGCAATATACTGGTCAGGAGGCGGTAATGGCTGTTGGCAGAGCGGCAGTCTGAAATGGAAAACAGGCTTTCATCGAACAAAGCCAAAGCACCGGCATCTAATTGCCGCTTGAGCAATTGCAGCAATGAAGCTGCGGCGACACAGGAAAACTGGAGTTTATTGAGTTTTTTATCATCCTCGGGGAAAAACATGGATGAGGAAGTATCGAGTACGAGGCAGCAACGCAGATTGGTCTCTTCTTCAAAACGCTTAATGAAAAGTTTATCGGTGCGGCCATATACTTTCCAATCTATGTGCCTGAGGGCATCGCCGGGGTTATATATCCTATGCTCGGCAAACTCGACCGAAAAGCCATGAAAAGGGCTTTTATGCAATCCTATAATAAAGCCTTCCACCACCTGTTTGGCTATAAGTTCCAGGTTGTCGCTAATGGGTTGTTGCAGTATCATTAAACCAAACCTACACCAAAAACATGGAATACGCTTGTTAAAAAATGCATTATTCTATCTGCCATGTTTTATTAAAAAAATTGTTCAGACTTTTGAATTTTGAATTTTTAAAGTATCTTCAACCATTCAAATAAATTATACATGAAATTACGCCTTTCTTTAATGGTGGCTTTGGCTTTTATAGTGATGACAGGAATGAGTTCCTGCGTTAAAAAATATACCTGCCATTGTGATATTTCTTATACAGGTTTGCCCGGCCTGCCTGATTCCACATCGCAAGAGTATAGTATTACCGACAGTAAGGCCAATGCTAAAAGTGAATGCAGTGCCCAGTCTGCCACCTATAATAACAATGGCATAAAAACAGTAGAAAACTGCTATTTGTATTAATAGTGGCAGAATCCTTAATTTTGCGCGGTATTTTTGATCATGGCAGAATTATCGCACCCTCCGAAGACAGCGGCTTTTTATATTAAACGTATTATAGGTTTTGTACTGTTGCTTGCAATGGCAGCAGTATTTTTCTTTTCGGCCTATACCAAAATGGCAAGCCAGACCGCTTTTGATTCTTTTCAATGGACTTTTCTTGACCTCGGCATAAACAGTACATTTTTTGCGGGAATACTTGCCCGCCTTTTTATAGGGTTTGAATTGATGTTAGGCCTGTTCCTGCTTTTTCATATTTACCTGAAACAATTTACTTACCCTGTTGTAATTACTTTGCTGGGGATATTTATTATTTACCTCCTGATGGTAATTGTTAACCAGGGAGACAACGGGAATTGCGGGTGCTTTGGCAATACCGTTACTATGAAACCTTCTGCGGCTATATGGAAAAATGTTGCGATGATTTGCACTACCCTGCTCCTAATGTATATCTACCCTATAAAACCATACAAAAACCAGGAATGGATATGTACGGTTATCGGTATGCTGGGCTTGGTTACACCTTTCTTAATTGCCCCGGTATTTATCAATGATGATGCACAAGTTGTTTCGCAACCCATTGACCTGAATCCACTTTATGCGAATAATCCCCCGCCGGCAGTTGAACTGCGAAAGGGCAAACATATTATTGCCTTTATGAGCCTTACCTGTCAGCACTGCAGAAAGGCCGCTTATTTACTGCAGATCATACACCATCAGCACCCCGATGTTCCGATATTTATAGTGCTGGCAGGTTCGCAGCATTTTGAAGACGAGTTTTTTAAAGAGACGCATGCTATCGCATTGCCTCATATACTTTTCACAGATACCAAGACTTTTAGTATCATGTCGGGCAGTGGCGTACCAGCTATATACTGGATAAATAATTCGGTAATAGAACGCAAAGCCAATTATTACCAATTAGACCCGAAGAGTATAAAGGAATGGCTGAAAAAATAATGTTTCAATGACTCAATGCTCAATGGCTCAATTTACCTTTTTAAAAACAAACGCGAATTATACCTTTTAACTCATCATGATAAAAGAGGACGACATAGAAACAGTTTGGGATGATGATGAGCCGGAGGCTGCGGAAACGGAAGTAGGTTCTGAACCACTGGAGAGACTGCGTTTTATTACCGACCGGGGCCAGGCCCCGATGCGCATAGACAAATACCTGACCATGCGCATAGAAGGTGCTACGCGCAACAAGGTGCAGCAGGCACTGGAACAGGGTTTTGTGATCGTAAATAATAATACCGTAAAAGCTAATTATAAATTAAAGCCGGGTGATGAAGTTGTAGTTTATGATACCCGCACACCTGAAAACACTGAGGTAATACCACAGGAACTACCACTTGATATTACATACGAAGACGCAGACCTGCTGATAGTAAACAAAGCAGCGGGCATGGTGGTGCATCCCGGTTGTGGTAATTATACCGGCACTTTAGTAAATGGCTTGGCTTTTTATTTGCAACAAGAGCATGTTGATACTGAAAACCTGCACCGCGTGGGCCTGGTGCACCGCATAGATAAAGACACTACCGGCCTGGTGGTGATAGCCAAAACATCACCGGCCATGACCAATATAGCCGCCCAGTTTAAAAAGCATACTGTTTACCGACGTTATATAGCCTTGGTTTGGGGCGACCTGCCTGAAGATACGGGTACCATTATTGCCCATGTGGGCCGCAACCTGCGCTACCGAAAAATCATGGATGCCTTCCCTGACGGGGAGTATGGTAAGGAAGCTATTACACACTACAAGGTGCTGGAACGCTTCAATTACGTTACCCTTGTGGAATTGAGGCTTGAAACAGGGCGTACTCACCAGATACGCGTACACATGAAATACATGGGGCATCCACTTTTCGGCGATACTACCTATGGTGGAGATACTATTGTGAAAGGGACGGTATTCAGTAAATACAAACAGTTTGTAGAGAATTGTTTTAAGATATTGCCCCGCCATGCGCTACATGCGAAAGAATTAGGCTTTAAGCATCCGACAACAGGAGAGTGGATACAGTTCGATTCGGCACTACCGAAAGATATGGCTGATGTAATAGAAAAATGGAGGGGATATACTAAGGCGAATGTGAAGTAGTTAAAATTTGATTTCCTGTCTTGTATTTAACACAGCAAGAACAATTACATCATTGCTATAAATCTCAAAAACAACAACATATGGGAACTTTTCCAACTTAGCATCCCTGTATTTTTCGGCAGGAAAGATATAGCTATAATGTTGTGGATTGGCGGAAATTTTATTGTAAACATTATTCAGCTCCTCTAAAAATCTTTGGCTCAAACCCAATAACTGCTCTTCATAATAAAAGCAAGCATTTAAAGTGTGTAATTCCGCTCTGGCAGTTATAATAAGCCTATACATCCTTTTTTATTTGCTTCCTGATATTTTCCATAGACTCCTCTATGCTATACCCTTTCATTTTACCAGAATGGTAGTCGGCACTTGTCTCATGTAACATGTTCAGAGTAGCGTCATCATATATACTGATCTCATTTTCGACTAAAGTATATATAGCCTGCAACTTTTTTTCATCTGCATGGTCTATGTATCCATGTAATCTTTCCTTAACTGTCGCAACTGTCATAGAACCTTATTTTATAAGTAAATTTACAAAAAATGAAGAATTGTAACAAATCTTAACCCGAAATAAGATCAAACGATTCTATTGAAGCCAGTGTATATGTTTGTGCAAAACCTCGATGCCGGCTACAAAAACAACAGCAGCCGTGACACGGCGTATGACAAGTGGATTGAATTTTTTGATGCCTATACGGGAACCTAATTGTCCGCCAATAAATACAGCAGCGGCCAGCAAACCGATATGGGCGTAGTTAATGTCTTTTTGCCTGACAGATAATTGTCCCGCTATCCCGGATATAGAATTCACTAAAATAAAAAAACTGGCAGTAGCCGCTATTTTTTTAGGTATATCCCATTTCATCAGATTAAGGACAGGGGAAAGAAAAATACCACCACCAATACCTACCATGCCGGATAGAAAACCAATCGCTCCCCCTATGGAAGCATCTTTGGCATAATGACTGTCAGACAGCTTCAAGTCAGCCTCCTTTATACCCTTAGTTTTTATCCATAAAAGGATAGCGGCGACAACAAGGCTTAAGCCGAGAATAATGAAAAAGGTGTCTTCGCTTAATTTTAACATGGCACCGAGAAATGCCATGGGCACACTAACAACAACAAGAGGTAACACTTTTTTCCAATCAACTTGTTTGTGACGTATAAAAAGAGCAGTGCCCCCCGTAACAACAATGATGTTGCATACTAAGGCGGTAAGTTTCATTTCCTGGAAAGGGAAGGAATAAAAGGTTAAAATAGCCAGATAGCTGGAACCTCCGCCAAAGCCAACGGAGGCATATACCATCGCTATTATAAAAAACAATAAAATTACTTCCCAGTATTGCATAAACAGAAATTTAAAATTTAATTTTTTTTGCCAGTTGCCTGGAAAAGTGTTCAAGATCATCCTCTATTTGATGAAATACTTTGATCACTTTTTCGCCTTTGACTGTAAGTTTGGCACCACCACCACCTTTGCCACCTAAAATCTTTTCTACAAGAAGGGATGCCGTTATTTCATTCATGTCTTCAACCATTTGCCATGCCTGCCTGTAAGACATTTTCATTTCGGCAGCAGCGCGGGTAATAGAACCAAATTTCCCGATATTCTCCAACAGCTCAATTCTGCCTTTACCTACAAAATGACCACTATCATCAAATATCCTGATGCGAAAAAAAATATCGTATTTCTTTGATTGTTTAGTAATTTGCTTCGGCATGTTTTTTAAAGCATATCGTAATGATAAGTAAATAATATTCTATTTGCAATTGACCTATCGCCAAAGTAAGCAATATATTCTTTTAAAAAAGAACATCCAATATTATGCACATGAAATATCTTCTCATTTTTTTTCTTTCAATTTTATGCTCCACAGTATATGCCCAGCACGATGTGCCCGCCACCAATGAATTTAAAATTACGGGCGAAATAAAAAAAGACCTTATTTTTCGCATCAGCGATATTGAGAAATATCAACAAACCGAGATAGGAGACATCCCTATAAAAAACAGAAAAGGTGAAGTGAAAGATGTAATGCATAATGTTAAGGGCGTACCGGTTAAAACAATATTAGATAGTATAGGTATTAAGGTTGATAAACCGAAGGAATATGGCGAATACTATTTTGTTTTTATAGCATCTGATGATTATAAGAACATCTATTCGTGGAGCGAAATTTTTAACACAGAGGTAGGCAATAAACTGTATATTATTACCGGAAAAGACGGGAAAAGCATGAGCCAGATAGAGGACAGGATATTGGTCTATTCTATGGCTGATATTAATACCGGGCTAAGGCATCTTAAAGGTTTGGCGAGGATAGAGGTTAAGCGTTTAAAATAATTATTCTGACAGATCTCGAATACATTGCTCCCTGATCATCCAAATTTCATCAAGCGTTAAATTGATGTTTTTATTACCAGCCAGCCACTTGCTTAAATAGTCTTTATGATATGCAACTTTAAAATCGGTGATCTGCTGTGGTGTTATTTCTACTTCTTCCAATAGATCATCAACAAAATCCGAAGGTTTAGAATTGATCCTTGTTGCATCAATTATCAGATCATAAAATTTCAGGTAATTATGTGCTTCGGGTATATATTCCAACTTGTGCAGTTTCAATGTGTTTGAAACAGGGAATGTGTTGATAGCATTCATTTTAAAAATGCCGAGTATAAGCTGTAAGCCCTGAAAACCGTTTTCCGTGGCCAGTTGCTTCAGTAAGGCATGTTTTGTGCTGCAAGTGCCACAATTATCTGCAAAGACGGTAGTAAGGTCTTCTTTATTTTTATTGCGGGCATAAGGAAGCTGCCTTATAAAATTGATAGCTTCTGCAAAAGTCATGATGTGCCTATTAATAAATAACATTGAAACAGGCCCCACAGCATTTATTTTAAAATCGGGTAAGCTAAGAGGTTCGTTTTGCAAGAGTTGGAAGATTTATATACAAATATAGTGTCAATGCTGATTTCCAGTGCCGTCCAATTGATAGCAGCCAATATCTTTCCCCGGTGGGCTTATTTCTGTTGCGCCATAAACAGGATCAATCGGGACAAGACTTAATGGACTAAAGCCGGTATATCCTTTCCCTATTGCGGGAGAAGCTGCTTTTAACCTGAAGTTGAATCCAGCAGCGTAAGCAATATTTACTATTCCTTCTGTAGCCGGCAAAGGGAAATTTACAAACTGGGGATCATTAGAGCCAACAATGGACGGTGCGTCATATACCTGGCCTAAGGTGTAGGACGAAGGCAAATAGGATGAAGGCTGTGGAATATCCGTAAGCTGTGGTATAGTAATATAAGATTGGGGATAAAACTGGTTGACAATACTTATTGAATCGCCGTAATTATAGGTGTTGCCATAACGCAAATGAGTTGTATCGGCAATGACGTTATTCAGCACCCTGAAGCCATACTTGCAATTGACAATAAGATTATTGTATGCAAGCCCCTTAGCACCTTCTTCATAATCGAGACTTCCACCGTGTCCGGCCGCAGTTCTGCGATAGCCGCAATTAACATAGGTATTATTATACATGGTAATATTAGTTTGCGGGCCAGCGTAAGTACCTACATCGGATGCTTTTGTGCCGTCTGTTGCCGAACCGATAATTAAATTATAGGCCATATCTCCTGTCGTTCCATGCTTTACATCCAGCCCTTCGCCGCCTGTAATTCCTATTTTTTCGAGTGTATTGCGCATCAGGCATATTTTGCCGCAGGTAACCCTTAGTTCATCCGTAGAGCCATATAGCCATGAATCTTCCATAATAAAAGACCCGTTAATATTTTGAAACAAAATACTATGTGATTTACCGCTAAGGGAGGGCAAGGGAGGAGTGCCAAGGAAGTTGCCACCTGTATATTCCACATGTGTCCATTTTAAAACCAACAGAGCGCAACTTGTATCGCAATTTATACCACACCATATACGTGTGCTTATAAAAGCGGAATCGGCATCGGCAGGTGTTTGCGGATTGTCCGTTTTTACAAGCCCGTTTACTGTTATCCAGTTCGGATTATCACGATTGCCTAATGAAATAAAAATGCCTTTTACTATAATAGATGAAGCGGGGGACATATAGAGATGTACATTCTCATCCATAATAAGTGTATCACCAGCGTTCACGGTAATATTACAACCGGCGGCAACCGTGTATGTTTTGCCACTTACCATATACCCTTTATAAGAACCGCACAAAGGCGCCGAATCGGAAATGGACTGAGCGACCTGGACAAGAGGCACTGATGCATAAACAAGGTCGTTCTTTTTTGCGCAGGACATAAAACAAGCCATAGCTACAAGGAATGAAGCGATCATTAACGAGTCCCGTTTCATTTTACAACTCTTAATCAAATTTGTAGCGTACGCCTATTAAATAGTTTGCTCCGAAATAGTCTTTTTCAATCAATGTGTTATTTGGTAATGTTTGATAAGGCAATTGGTAGCTGCCTCCAGTAAACTGTGTTTTAGATTGCAGCAATTCAATGATCACCGGTGTATTGAATATATTATTCAGTTTGGTATAAACAGACAAATGCTTCCGAATACTTTTTTCGCATGAAAAATCAAAGAAAGAAGTGGCCTTTTGCCAATAATCCAAACCCTCAAATGCCGAAAGAAAAGCAATGCGCCTGCCGGTATAGACCCAAGTCAGATGCGCATCAAAACCAAGCGATGGATTTTTATAAATAAGGGATAGATTTGCAACATGTGCAGATTGCCCCTGCAAGGGCCTTGTGTCTGATACCGTGTAATTATATAAATTCCCACTGCTATCGCGCAAGCGCGAAAGTTTTGTGGCAGTTATGGAAGAGTTGGTGTAGGTATAATTTGCAGAAATGCCGAAATAATGGAAATACTTTGTTATTACTATTTCTGCCCCATAATTCACAGCAGGTTTGCCCGTAACATTAGTAGGTGTGAGTTCGCCCATAGATACTTTTCCAGGCTCTGTTGAGAGCAAATACTCAATAGGGTTTGTGATATTTTTATAGAATGCCCCAACGAACACCTCATCTATGCCCTTTGGAAACCACTCATACCTCAAATCAAAGTTCCGGGCCACCGTATGATTCAAACTATCATTACCGGTTTCTGTATAATATTCTCCATTGAAATGATATGGCACCAACTCAAAAAAGCCCGGCCTTGCTATGGACTCGAAATAAGAAAGTCGAATATTTTCTTCGGGGCTTAAGACATATTTAAAATGCAGGCCACGCAACACATCTGTATATCTGTATTCCGCGCTTTGTCCATAAACTAAAGCAGGATTCACGTTCATGCTATAATCCTGGTGCGTATTTTCTATTCTGAGCCCTGCCAAAACCTGTAGTTTATTAAACGATACTTTAAATTGCCCGTAAGCTGCGGCTATGTTTTCGGTAACAACATAATTAAGATCATTATTCACATCACCGGCGGGCTGTTCAACGCTCATAGCAGCATTATATATATTATCGAAAGGCTGATTAATAGTGGCGGGAAGCAAAGTATAGTCATTATAATAATTGTTTCTTTGTTTGTTACGATACATTGTGCCTGCCATGCATTCAATATCTTTTCCGAAAAGGAATGGAGTATATGCAAAATCGAGATAAGCAGACCTGTCTTCATCTTTTGTACGTTCCCAACTATTATCGAAGGATATGAAACGTTGCGGCGAGGTAACAGAATGGCCGGAAGCATCCAGGTAGGCGTTTGCAGTTGTTTGCAAGTCCGTCATATCGGGGACATCTTTTTCGGCAGCAGAATATACAAATGAGTAATCTATTTTAAAGTTATCTGTAATCAAGTGCTTGCCCTGCAAAGTCAGGTTTTTTATTACTTCTTTACTAAATGTAGCGCGACTTGAATAGTCCACTTGCCCGGTGCCTGCACCAGTCCTGTCTATCTGCACCGAAGTATCAATAATGGTACGGGTTTGCAATTCATTTAGCTGCAGGTAGAGTGCATAAAGGCTCAGCGAGTTGTTCTTATTAAATTCGTAATCAACTTTTGTATGCAGACCTGTCCTGACCTGCTGTGTTGAGTATTTTCTGAGTTGGAGGTCTGTAATTACAGGTGCATTATTCTCGCCAGGCTGTATGGATGGGAGAAAAAAAATACTATTGCTCCCTTTAAAGGTATTTTGATAAGAACCGGAAAAAATAGCGCCTAATTTTTTATTATTTAAAAAGCGGTTGCCAATTGTGAAACTAAACAAACCATTTGCGGGAGCATTGGTGTTTCTGATATCACCAGTTCTTCTCTGAAAGTCATTTACACTGGCCATATAAGCCGCCCCGTGCAGTTCCAGTGGGTCTTGCAGGTTTACAGCGGTTTGGGGAAAACTCTGGTAGCTCCTGTCAAAAAGTGTTTGGTTATAACCTGTGGCAGCGCTGGCATATATAACAAGTTGGTCGGGGGCATTTTTCATTACCAGGTTCACTACACCGCCAATTGCATCATCTTCCATATCAGGTGTTAGTGTTTTTATTACTTCCACCCTATCCACTATCTCCGCAGGAAATATATCCATAGGAACATAGCGCATCTTATCATCGGGGCTGGGAATAATAATACCATTTACCGATGTATAATTGTAGCGTTTATCAACACCGCGTATGATTGCAAAACGGGCCTCCCCGGTATTATCTCTTTGTACTGTTACCCCGGACGCCCTTTGCAACACATTTGCGACTGTTATATCCGGCAACAATTCAATTGTCCTGGCGGAGATTATATTTAAGAGGTTATTACTGCTTTTTTCAATATTCCCAGCTTCTGCATCGCTGCCATTTTTAAGTGTTCCATTTATCTTTACTTCTGCTAGTGAAGTTGAGGCAGGTGCAATGGAATAATTGATAATAATTGTTTCTGTATCACTTATACCTATGTACTGCAAATATGTTTTGAATGAGGGGTAGCTGATCTGAAATTGATATGTACCGGCAGGAATATTATGCAGAGCATAGCTACCATCTAAACCCGTTACTGTGCCATATACCGTATTATTAAGCATAACCACAGCTCCAGCTATGGGCCCGCCATTTTGTTTATCGCTGATATTACCTTTTATTGTAGCAGCACAACAACTAAAAGTTTGAAGAATGGAAAGAAAAATAAAAAAACGTTTAAAAAGATACATTATCCTTTGATTTTAATTTTTTTATTTACTTTCGGTATGCTTTATGAAACATATCGAAATATACAAAAGAAGTTTTATTAAGCAAACAAACCTCCATTTATACTCAATAAGTTCTAAACAATAGCAAAAACAACTCCCGACAATGAGAAATATTTTATTCGCAGTATTATTTTGCCTGTTCGCAAATAGTACATCACTTTGCAATGCACAAACGCTTATCCATTACTGGCATTTTAATAACTATGCCGCGACCAGCACCTATACGCCTAATATTACCGCTATAGCGGCAGACTATTCTGATCTACCTGCATCGAACGCAAGGATACTTTATGCAGAACAAGCAGGGGTATCATCTGCTTATTCCACTTATATTGAAGGTTTTGTATCGTCTGTAACAGATTATGATACCGTTAACTTAAGAATGAGCCAGGCTGCCGGAAATTATATACGCGTGCATAATCCAAGTGACAGTATGGAGCTTTTGTTTTACACCCCATCAACCGGATTTAATAATCTTGTGCTCACGTTCGGAACTTCACGTCCTGTTAATGGCATGATACATCAAAATTATGATTACAGTGTTGATAGCGGCGCGAACTGGATAAGTAGCGGATTGTCTTTACTGACAGATTCGGTGCTAAGTACTTTTCAGCGTATTACACTTACGTGTACTAATGCAGCTGTAAATAATAATCCCAAACTTGTTTTCAGGATTACATGGACAGGAAATATAACAGGCACCAGCGGCAATAACAGGTTTGATAATGTTTCTTTAGACGGAGATACCATTTCCGGGCCTTCATCTGTTAATCAAATAAGCGCCGAGGCTGCACTTTATACTTTGTATCCCAATCCTGTAATAAATACGCTTTCTATTACTTCAACAACTGAAGGCCCCAAGCATATACACATCACCAATATTATTGGGCAAAAAATGTTTGAAAGCGCAGCAGAAGGAAAAGTATTTCATATAAATACATGCAATTTTCCTGCCGGATATTATTATATATCCATTGGCGAAGAAAGCGCGGGGAAAACAAGTATGCTGAAATTTTTAAAGAATTAATTCAGACGGCATAAGTGAAGATAACAAAGTAAAACTGTTATTTTATTGGCAGGGCCAGCCTATCTGCCAGCCAAGTGGCCGATAATGGCACCAACCATTTTTCGAGCAGTTCTTTTTTAGTAAGAGCTATATTATTGAAAGTAAGTGTATCCTTGTTCAGGTAGCCTTTGTCGATGGCATATTGCACCTGGTCGAAGGGCAGCATTTCGGTTTTACCTTTTACAAGAAAAGTGACAGCCATACGGTCGAAGAAATTGACCTTGTACTGGCGCTCCATGCTTTTTATAAGCCTTACTGAGGAATCCGTGCTACAACCACTAACGTTTGTGCCTGTTTCATCCGCCATTACAATCACAAACTGCTTGAAAAGTAATTTAGCCCAACCCTTTACCGGTGCGCCATGTGTTAACCATTGAGTGTAAAATTGCTCTAATTGCTCATTTATCTGCAGTTCTTCTTTATCAGAAAAAGGCCGGCTGCTTTGATATATCCACACCCTCGATTCATTTGCAAAATTTGCAGGCAGCATATTATTTAATTCCTGTTGCATAGTGCAAAGGTAAGTTAATTTGAAAAAATGTGCAGAATGTGGGGGAATGTGGAAAATGTGATGAATGTGGGGAATGTGCCGGCATGCTGTTGTTGGACAGGCGACCAACAAGGGCAATACAATATTATTTTGGGCTTTAATTGAGCGTTTCAAAAGAGCCTTGACGGGTATATTTATCGGCATTGGCACTTATCCAGCTTTTCAGAGTGTTGCCCATATCTTTTCTGTGTAAGGCAGTAGCCACAAGGCTAAAACCTTGATTGGTGAAATGGCTATTGATGAGAATGCGTTTGTCGTCTGCAATAAAGATCATTACCTCCCGCTGGTCTTTATATTGGTCAATAGCTTTTGAAATGATCTGAAACACTTCTGGCGCTTCGGGATGATGGAAGACTGCTAATTGTTGCGCCTTCAGAAAATTTTCTAATAAGGCCATATTCTTCGTAGCGAAAAACTGAGTGGGAATACTTACAAATTTTAAAGATTGGATATAACGGACAAGACTAACAAAGAAGGGAATAAATATTATGGAGAAAGCAAGCACTACCTGATATTTCGTTTTATGCTCCTTATCATAAAAATGGCTGGATAATAAAAACAACCCAATGATGGCAGTAATAAATGCCACCAGCAAAACGGGAGTAAGCGTTTTTGCATTTAAGGGATAGCGAAGTTTCTTTTTAATGAAGCCCAGGTCTTTAAGAAGTTTATTGTCCCACTGTGCGTCATTGTTGCCATTAGCTATCGCTCTCATCTTTTTATTTTTATGCCATTGATGCTGCAACCAGTTCGGCTACATCAAGCACTTTCACTGTATCTTCTTTTTCTTTGTTCTTTACTCCGTCTGTAAGCATGGTGGTGCAGAAGGGGCAGTTGGCTGCAATGATATTTGCGCCGGTTTCCAGTGCCTGCTCTGCGCGTTCGAAATTAATGCGGGTGCTACCCGGTTCTTCTTCTTTGAACATCTGTGCCCCACCCGCTCCGCAACACATACCGTTTGTCTTGCAGCGCTTCATCTCCACCAATTCCACATCAAGGGCTTCCAATACAGCACGGGGAGCCTCGTAAATATTGTTGCCCCTGCCAAGGTAACAACTGTCGTGGTAGGTGATCTTTTTGCCTTTATATACTCCATCTTCTTTCATCTTCACACGGCCTTGATTTATCAGGCCCTGCAAAAAGGTGGTATGGTGTATCACTTCGTAATTACCACCAAGCGCAGGATATTCATTCTTCAAAATATTAAAGCAATGCGGGCAGGCGGTAACTATTTTTTTAACGTTGTATGCATTCAGCGTGTTTATATTGTTATAGGCCATCATCTGGAAAAGAAACTCATTGCCGGCACGACGGGCAGGATCGCCTGTACACATTTCTTCTTTGCCCAGTATAGCGAATTTGATGCCTACTTTATCCAGTATCTGCGCAAATGCCTTAGTTATTCTCTGTGCCCTCTGATCGAAACTGCCGGCACAACCCACCCAAAAAAGCACTTCGGGGTTTTCTCCATTCGCGGCATATTCGGACATTGTTTTTACAGTCATGCTGGTAGAAATCTCTTATTTTATTTAGTAAAAATTTTACTGTGCATATTCAAAACTGTCAGGCAAACATTAACTTCCCTTTTGGCTCAGGAATATTTCTGCCCAATGATTTTGCAGTATCAATCCACTCTTTCATTATTACCTGTACGTTATTAATTGCATTGGTATATGTTTCTCCATCTGCAAGACAGCCTGGCAATTCAGGCACTTCAGCGATAAAACAATTGTCATCTTTACTCCAATAAATAATTACTTCGTATTTATTCAGATTGTTTTCCATTTTGCCATAGTTTATATTTTATAATTATTTCTCTCACCTGTTTAACCTGATAAGCTTTTACCATATTATTTTTGGGTTGCAGGTTAATGATTTCAATTACATTTTCCTTGGTAAAAATATGATGACTTCCATTTATACGCATTTTAAAACCCAATGACAACAATATTTTTACAACATCATCGAAATGAAAATTATTATCAGAATTTGCAAAAAGTAATGTTGTTAATAGCTTATCAAATTTACTCATAAATTTTAAAACATTTTCAAAATTAATTCAACTCTTCCACCCATGCATCCCTATCGTCGGGACTAAATTTCCAGGGGGCCATGTTGTTCTCTATATTACCAAACATCAGGTTCCACTCCTGCGGGGCATTGCTGTCCTCCATCACGAGGTTGCGGCGCAACTGCATAATAATAGAAAGCGGATCTATACTAACCGGACAAGCCTCTACACAGGCCTGGCAGGAAGTGCAGGCGCGCAATTCTTCAACAGTGATATAATTGTTCAAGAGAGATTTGCCATCATCTACAAATGTTTTGTTCAAATTGATGTTCTTACCCATTTCTTCCATCCGGTCGCGGGTATCCATCATTATTTTGCGGGGAGATAATTTTTTGCCTGTAAGATTTGCCGGGCAAACATCAGTGCAACGTCCGCACTCTGTGCATGAGTATGCGTCCAGCAGGTTCTTCCAGCTAAGGTCTGTAACATCCTTAGCGCCGAAGCGATGATGTTCCGCCTGCTCTGTTGCCGCAGGCGCTTTGTCAGGCTCCATCATATACAGCACCTCTTTCTGAATCTCGGGCATATTCTTCACTTCGCCCTGCGGGGTCAATTTGCCGTAGTAAGCATTGGGAAAGGCAAGGAGAATATGCATGTGCTTGGAATATGGCAGGTAGTTTAAGAAAGCAAAAATGCCAAGAATATGCAACCACCAGCAAGTACGTTCAAGAGCAATTAATGAGCCGGTGGACGATGATGAAAAAAGAGAAGCGAGGTTGCCTGATATCCAGAATGTTTGCGTTGCAGTATAATGTTCCACACCCCTACCCTGTAAAATATGATCGGCTGTGTTCATGCTTAGAAACAGCGTCATTAACACGATCTCGGTAATGAGTATGAGATTGGCATCGCTTCGTGGCCAGCCATTCAGCTCTTTCATACTCAGCCGGCGCACTTTTAAAATATTTCTGCGGACAAGGAAAATGGCGCATGCTATCAATACCAAAGCCGCCAGCACTTCGAAAAAGTCTATAAGGAAGGAGTAAATACTGCCAAGCAAAGGCACAAACATTCTATGCTGACCTGTAATGCCATCTAAGAATATTTCCAATATCTCTATGTTAATTATAACAAAGCCGGCATAAACAGCAAGGTGCAACAAAGCAGGAATGGGCTTTTTGAACATTTTCTTCTGCCCGAGTGCCAGGAGAACCATATTTTTCCAGCGCTGTGCTTTATTATCGCTTATATCCTCATCGCGGCCGAGGTTTATATTACGGCGCACTTCTGCTACTTTTTTATAAAATAAAAAGATGGCGAAGCCGGCACATATTATAAAAAGTATCTGCTGAAGTATATGCATAAACCCCAAGGTTTGAAGAGGTGAAAATAATTGCTTTTAGGCTAAAAACATAGTTTTGATTCTTATTGTATCTTTACAGGCAAATAAAAATGAAAAGGCTGATGTATAGGAAAATGTTTGCAAGCATTTGTTTCTCGATAGGCTTGCTGATACCGGGTAAAATGCTGGGGCAAGGTAAGATAGGTGCGGAAGACCTTGAGAAATTTCATATCATGGAGGACTCCATGCTATTGAATATTGATTCTATGTACACAGCCATCATCCCCGATACCCGTCTTTTTTACTGCGAAAAATTTGTACACCAACTGGTAAGAACACTGAAGATACCTAACTCCTATTATTATGCCTTTGGCAAAATAGAAAAGAAAATAAGCATTATGTATCCTGATGATAAAAGCTTCAGGATATTTAACTGGCAGATAGTGCCAACCGATGTGACCCGGCGCTATTACGGAGCTATACAGATGGAAGGTGAAGAATTGAAATTGTACCCATTGGTGGATTACACTACAGAATTAGGCAAAACCGCAGCAGACAGTGTGCTTACAAACGGCAAATGGTTTGGGGCGCTTTACTATCGTATCATTACTCACGAAGTGAGCGGCAAACCTGTATATACATTATTCGGCCTGAATGCATCGAACCCGATAAGCAATAAAAAAGTGATGGACCCCATGAGTATAACACCCGATGGCCCTGTTTTTGGGGCGGCCATATTTAATATGACAGGCGATAAGGACCTGAAATTCGGAAGTATTTACCGTTTCATCATGGAGTATAAAAAGGAGGTGCAGGCCTCGATGAACTGGGATGACGACCTTAAAACCGTATTTTTTGACAAATTAGTATCGCAGGCCAACGACCCTAACCGAAAATATACATTTGTACCCAGCGGCGAGTATGACGGGTTTAAATGGGACAATGAACAATGGAACTATATTACAAACCTGATACCTATTCAGAATTTAAAGGATGGCGAGGCACCATCGGGCACTACTCCAAGCAGGTAAATCCAACATTTTTTTTTAACTTCGCACCTCTTTTTTACCATTTTTAACCGCAAAGACGCAGAGGCGCAAAGTTTCCATGTGTTGATGTGGTATAATAACAGGTGATCCGGCCCGGTAGCTCAGCTGGATACCTACCTACCGGCAGGCAGGGAGCACCAGCCTTCTAACCTGCCTGCCGGTAGGCAGGGCTGGGGGTCATTGGTTCGAATCCAATCCGGGTCACTTAAAAATTGTGAGAAGTTAATTTAGAATGTATTTTGTATATGTAATAAGAAGTGAAGCAAATGGATGGTTTTATGTAGGAATGTCTACTGATGTTTCAAAAAGGTTGTTGGAACATAATAGTGGAAAAACAAAATCAACAAAGCCACATAAGCCATGGAAACTCTTTTTTTTCGAAAGTTTTGCTACTAGGCTTGAAGCAAGAAAAAGAGAAGTATATTTAAAGTCAGGAATCGGAAAAGAGTACATAAAAGATAAGTGGTCACGGCCCGGTAGCTCAGCTGGATAGAGCACCAGCCTTCTAAGCTGGGGGTCATTGGTTCGAATCCAATCCGGGTCACAAAAAAATGAAAGCCGCTTCTGTAGCGGCTTTTGTCGTTACACCCTTATTGGATATCGAACCACTATTAAATTTATTGTGCGATACACTAAATTTACTTGTAACTAAACAAGATGAAGTATCTATTTTTAATAATCACTTTAATATCAAATATATCGTCAATGACCCAGAATAATGTTGAAAAACAATCAATAATAAGGCAAATAGAATTGGATAGCTTTTCTAACCGGACTGCATTTGAAATGGCTTCAAAGATTATTGAATTAGCAAAAAATCGAAATCAAAATATAGCTGTTGAAATAATGAGGCTCAACCATACTATATTCCTATACGTTGACGACAACCTTCCTGCTGACAAGCATAATTGGCTTAGACGAAAGGCGAATGTGGCAAAGCAATTTGAAGAAAGTTCTTTAAGTGTAAAAAATGACCTAAAGGAAGGTAATATGACTTTAGAAAAGACTTTTGGTCTTGATGAAAAAGATTTTATTGCTAAAGGAGGTTCAATTCCAATATTTATAAAAAACGTCGGAATGGTAGGAGTTATAACCGTTTCGGGTTTGCATGATGAAGAAGATCATAAAATAATTATAGATGCCTTAAAGGGTAAATTTTTTTAAAAAGAAATATGTCAATTAAATGGCTAAAAGTTTTACATCCGCCAAAAGTTGGTTCGAGAAAAATCCAATGAGGTTCACTTTAATAACAAAAGCCGCTATTTTAGTGGCTTTTGTCATTTTTACTTTAACATGCTCCCGTACCGCGATTATCATTTTATTGCTGTTAATGGTAAATTATTCAATAGTCCTTAACTTCAATTTGAAGATAAACGAATCCAATCTCCTATATTAACAGCTACATAATGAATTCGAATAAAAAATGCTTGTTATTTACCATTGTCTCATTATTTATCTGCAACGCAGTTAGCGCGGCCCCAAACTGGGGCGGCATTGGGAGCAACGACGACGGTTGGGCGCTGATATTTGCACTATTTATCATCCCCTTACCAACAGCACTTATTCTCAGCTATATCAGCATGAAGAAAAGTTCGCGGGTGCTGAATGTATTGGCCCGTGTTTTTACAGGTATGTTATGGTTTGAGGGATTAGGCCACATGGGCAGCTATTCACTTTTATGTTCAGGGGTAACGGCATTATGCATCGGCATGTTAGTTTCGAAGGTTGCAAACCGCAATACCGGCAGCAAATTCGCTCTACGGAAAATACTTATCATCATTCTATACCTGTTTGCCGCGAAGTTCATCGTCGCCGCTATTTTCAGGATGACATCAATTGAACGATATTTTCCCAGTGGTATATCATTCAATCCCGATTGGATATATTATCTCGGTTTTCTGTTGTTCCAAATTTATTTGCTCTACCGTTTTACGATGCAATTGAGAACAAAAAATATGCAGCCATATGGCCTCCTTCAGCTGATGGGTATTGGCCTGCTTACAGGATTGGGTTCGTGGATAATATCTCCTGTTTTCTTGTCCGACGGTTTAGCAATGATCCTGTCTCCTTTGGTAAACAAACATTCGCTTTTATATGTTGATGTATTAGTTTGGCTGAGTGCGGGCCTGGCGGTATATGTTCTAAACAACAGAAAGAAAAACCGCATTGTGGAAAGATGAACTAAGCATTATTATTACTTAATAAAACCTTTAAATTCGCTAAACAGACTTTATAATATGAGTTTAGCAAAACAAATAGCCAAGCATTTGAGAGAAGTTCATTTTGGCGGAAACTGGACTTCTGTAAACCTTAAAGACACGTTAAGCGACGTCAACTGGCGGCAAGCCACAAGTCAAGTGTATTCTTTTAACACCATCGCAACGCTGGTCTACCATATCAACTATTATATCAGCGCTGTTTCGAAAGTGCTGGAAGGAAAGGCGCTGAATGCAAAGGATGCTTATAGTTTTGAGCATGCCCCCATCACTTCGCAAGAAGATTGGGAGGAATTGCTTAACAAAACATGGACAGACGCAGAAAATTTCGCCAGCCTGATAGAGAGATTAGCGGAGGCTAGCCTTTGGGAGAATTTTATAGATCCGAAATACGGAGCATACTATAGAAACCTGCAAGGTATTATTGAACATTGCCATTATCACCTTGGGCAAATTGTACTGATAAAAAAGATAATCCTTGCCCAGGCAGATGAAATACCTGTACGTAATTGATAAAGGTGTTTGCAAAAAAAATGGCTGACTTTCCAGCCAACCATTCTAAGAAATTATAATTAAACTTTAAGATTTAGCGAATTTTGCATCAACCGGCACACCAGTCCTGCGGGCTATCTTGTTGGCTTTTCGTTCTGCCTTGCGCATTTTCCTTGCTATCATCATGTAGTGCCTTTTGGATACCTTTTTATACACCTTATGGTCATCGTTAGGATAATTACCCGTATAGGTAGATGTTTTTTCAACGTTGATGCTTGCTGTCAGGTTTAATGTAGAATCAGGACAAGCAGTTACACTGGTTTCGGGGCTGCTTAATGTTACTGTATAAGTTTCAGGCACAACGTCCATTTCCTTGTCAGCATCCACCTTTATTGGTTTTGAAGGGTATTTCACATCCAGGCCGGCAACGGGATAGGCTGGCTGCCCTCTTCTATGATGCCTGCGGCTGTAGTAAACGAACACTTTATTCTCTGTTGTGGTTTCGCTGCCGCTGCTCTGCAGGTTTACCTGCTTTTGGTCAGGTGTTACTTGCACCGGCACACTGATGCACGCCGTCTTATCCGTTTTAGGATAGAAGGCATTACCGCATTTTGCAAAAAGATACATAGAACTGTTTACTGTACCACTGGAAGCGTTGCTGTTGTTAGGCGCTATCTTCCATGCCTTGAATTCTAATGGATTGCCCTCTAACTGGTAATAGCCATATACATAGCCCCTGCTCCCCATATTGCCTTCTGTGCCGGGCTTGATGTAAGACATTGTAATGTCTGATTCCTGCAGGTCTTTTGCACCATTTGTATAACCAATTTGCATTAGCAGGTCATTCAGTTTATTCATCGCCGCAGTATTGTCGTCCTCATGCTTTTTAATGGCCTCGTATACCTGGTGCGCAGATGTCATGTGCCGCAAAAATGGAAATTCCGGTGCAGTACCAAGCTTTCTTACTGCTTTAGGCGAACCCTGGTTATCAAAATTATAAAGGGACTTGTCGGGGTTGACATCTGTCTGCGCAAAGCTTGCTGCCGTTATCATTGCAGATGCCGAAATTAAAAATAGTCGTTTCATAAAAAATGTTTTTATAAATGCTTTAAAAATTGTTTAAACATTAGACCTCACATCGACATCCGAATGAGATTTGCGTGCTACCCTGGCTTCTTTACGTTCTATTTTTGCCATCTTTCTGCGGGCCATCTTATAATCCCTTTTTGAGACCTTCTTGTATTCTTTATCAGTATGGCTGTCGGGATAGTTACCGGTATAAGATGCCACTCGTTCCATATTAATATCTGCAGTGAGATTCAATGTTGAATCATGGCAAACAGCTACATTACTTTGAGGGGTACTGAGTGAGACATTGTATGATTCGGGTATAGCCCTGACATTTTTCACTGAATTTAAGAGCAAAGGCTTTGATGAATAGGCATCCATAGAAGCCGTGGCCGTTGGAATTGTTTGGCTATGATGGCGCCGCCTGTGACAATTGCGCTCGTAATAAACATAGGTTTCATTATTGGTAACAGACTTCGCGCCGCTGCTTGTAAGTGTTACCCTATTTCCTGTTACGCTCACCGGCGTTGTTATGCATCTTGACTGCGCAAAGGCAGAAGAGGCAAAAAGCAAAGCCACCGGAATTAAAAATAATCGTTTCATATCCTCGAATTTTTGTTGTTTTTAAAAAAAATCACCTTATCATTTAGCTAAAAAAACTGTGCCATAGAGAAGCAAATAAACCCGGAGGCCCTTTAGCAGGCTTCGTTTTAACACTAAAAAAAGCTCCCGGCCCTGTGTGCCTTATCTCTTTCATTTTGATTGCTTAACGTGAGGAAAAAGCGCCGAAAAAGAGTGAAAAACGCAGTATTTTAGACGTCTATATAAAAGAATTGTTAAATCAGTGCAGGAAATTTTATCCGACGCAATACCAATGTTTATTTTTTCCGTAATTTTAATGATCCCGAATTTTAAAAAGGTAAAAAGAACAGCATAATGAATTGTGTGCAAAGAAATTGTGTATATGCTTTAACAGGTCTATTAGCCTGTTTTTATTGTTACCCTACAATGGGTAAAGAAAACACCACAAATGAAACAAGCCCCAAAAACGCGCCTGACCATTTTCAGTGGCATGAACATGGAAAACTGTCCTGGGATGATTTTAAAGGGGCGGTGAATGCTGCCAGGGATGAGTCTGCAGCGGCAACATGCTGTAGCATTGGCTTTAAGACAAATACCTCCGGTCCGGGTAGCAAACCTGAGATCATTGTTTACAATACGTTTTATACCAACAAGTCGTGGGTGCGCCCCGACGCCAAATTAGAGTCTATATTAGAACATGAGCAGGGTCATTTTGACCTTTGCGAGGTATATACGCGCAAGCTAAAGAAATGCATGAACGGTATTGATCCCGATGCGCCCGGCATGAAAGAGGAACTGATGCGCATTTACTCCGAACTGAGCAATGAATATGAAATGCGCCAACAAGCCTACGAACAGGAAACTATGCACGGCACAAATATCGCAGAACAAAAAAAATGGCAGACGATGATAGCCAGCGACCTGATATAAATATTTATTTGGGGTTTGAAAATCCTTGTAAAGCCCGATATTTGCAGCGTTAAGTATGAGCATCACCACCTTCAACGCTTTCAGAAATCATAATTACAGATTATTTTTTGCAGGGCAGTCCATATCCCAGATCGGGACCTGGATGCAGCGCACTGCTGTGAGTTGGGTCGTTTATAGCATGACACATTCCGCTTTTATGCTTGGCCTTACTGTGTTTGCATCGCAGTTCCCGTCTTTCTTGTTTTCATTGATCGGCGGCATTGCAGCCGACAGGTATAACCGTTATAAACTATTATTGCTTACCCAGGTGGCCTCAATGATACAGGCCATTTTGCTTGCTATACTTACGCTTGCAGGTCATTATTATGTTTGGGAAATACTTACACTTAGTGTGCTGTTAGGTATTATCAATGCCTTTGATGTGCCCGCAAGGCAGCCGCTTATACACGACATGATAACCGATAAAGCGGCATCTCCCTTAAAGATCACTTTTGCAAATACGGGTAGAAGGGTATTGTAGGGCAATACAAGCAGGCTCGTTAAGCCAAGCATCAGCAATATAATACTTATGGCAGGTGTATTTTTCAGGTAGCTAAAACCTTCAACAAGGTCTGAGCTAAGTTTCTTTTTTATAGGGTGGGGGATATAGGGAGGAAGTTTCATTAGTAAGAGAGAGCCAATTACGGCCAC